>WGBZ01000363.1 GCA_015494035.1 Lysobacterales bacterium
GGGTGAGCCCGGCGCTCAAAGCGCGACCGGTGCCTTTGTACGTGCCCCGCGCCCAGGCGCTGGGTGTGGTGGGCTCGCGGCCTATCCTGGCCCGGGCCGACGACGGCTCCCTGGTACAGATGCGTCACCATTTCTGGCTGGATTCACCGCGGGTCATGTGGCAGAACGTGGCGCTGGACTGGGCCACGCGCACACAGCTGTGGCCGGAAACCCGCAGTATCAAACCCCTGGACCCGCATCACGACACTTTGTGGCTGACCCTGCTGGCCCTGCACAAAGACAAAAACACCGCCGTTATCCGCTTGCGGGTGGAATGGCTGGATGAAAACCGCACGCAGCGGTATCAGGCCACCTTTACCCGGCAACAAAAGTTGCCCGATGGCTCCATCGGTGCTTTTGTGGCTGCCATCAACCACATGAGCGAAGCCATTGTGCGTGAAATGGACGCGGACATCCGCACGGCATTGGCAACCCCGTCTGAGGCGGAAAGCAAAACGGCGGCAATCACTACCGCTACAGAGAATACCCAGCGTGATTGAACTGAGCCCCGAAGCCCTGAAATTGCTGGGTTTGCGCCATTGGCGCTGGCGGGATCCGGCCGCCGTGGAAAAACCGATACCTTTGCACGGCACTGCGGAGCAGCCAACTGAAAAGTCATCACACCCACAGACTGCAATAACGACGAATAAGCCGATGCCGGTCAGCGATTCTGGTCAGGCGCCAGAACAAGCACCAATGCAGCCATCAAAAAAACCGCCCGCCGCATCACCTGACCTGCCTGCAAAAGAACTGGCGCTGTTGAGCAAAATCCTGCAGGCCATCGGTGAGTCACCGGCAAACTGCCAGATTGCTCCGCTCTCGCCCAGCTGCGTGATGGTGACACTGCCGGATGGTTGGCAATTGGTATTTGACAGCCTGGAGGCCCAGCGCGATAATCGCTGCGTGTGTTTGGCCTCGCTGGCAGACATGCTGGCAGACCCCTCCCTTAAAAAACCGGTGTGGCAGAAACTTAAAAAATGGTCAGTGCAACGACAAGCCTGAGAAAAGCCTTTTTGGCCCTGGGCATGTTGTGTGGACTACAGATGGTGAGTGCTCCGGTGCTGGCCAGTGCGGATTCATCCCGCCCCCTGCCGCCGGATTGCCAACCACTGGCCCCGGAACAATGGCGCAATCCACCGCCAGACTGGCGCATCGGGCGCATTCAACTGGATGTCCGGACCATTTTTGACACCAGTCAGCCAGACCAGAATCACCGCATCAACCGCCTGGCCAACCGTTTTCACATCAAGACACGCGATGTGGTGGTCAAACGCGAGCTGCTGGTCCAGCCGGGTGACCCGTTTGATCCCCGCGTGCTGGCAGAAACCGAACGCCACTTGCGCCAGTTTTCGTTTATTCGCGATGCCATCGTTGAACCGGTGGCCGTGTGCGGACGCGACGTGGTGGTGAAAGTGGTGACCACGGACAACTGGACGCTGACGCCAAATTTCTCCTTCGGGCGTGGCGGCGGACAGAATCGCTGGGCGGTGGAAATCGAGGAGGAAAACTTTCTCGGGCTGGGCAAAAATTTGCAGGTCAAGTACCGCAAGGGCATCGACCGCACCGAAAAGATATTACGCTACCTGGATCCCAACATTGCCGGCACTCGGCAACGCCTGAAGCTGTTGTATCAAAACAATTCCGACGGCCACATCGGGCAGGTGAGGTGGGAATTGCCGTTTTACTCCCTCGACAGCCACCAGTCCTGGGGAGTGAACCTGTTTTCCAACCGCCTTAATAACCCGATTTACCGGAATGGGGAAGTGGTCAGTGAAATAGGTCAGAAACGGCAGTTGGCGGAAGTCTGGGTTGGTCGTTCCCCGGGCTTTGTCAATGGCGCCACCCGGCGTTATACCTTTGGTTTTACCGATGACGACAACCGTTTTAACGCCACGCCCGATTTTCCCCAGCAGGCGGTGCCAGCTGATCGCCATTTTGCTTATCCGTGGGTGGGCTACGAATATGTGCAGGATCGGTTTATCGAAAAAACCAATCTGCAGCACATGGGCCGGGTGGAAGACATTGCCTTGGGGCACCACTTGCAAACCCGCCTGGGATGGTCGCACGTGGCTTTTGGCGCCAGCGACAGCGACTTGGTGTGGCAGGCCAGGTACAGCCGGGGCTGGCAACCGGACAGCGATCACTTGTTGTTGCTGGATTCCAGTCTCAGCGGCCTGTATGGAGACGGACAGGTTTACGATGCCAAAGCACAGGCCAGGGCCCAGTGGTTTATCTTTCAAAGCCGTCGTCGCAGTTTTTACGTCAAGACCCAGGTGCAGCTGGGCCACAAGCTTTTCCCGGAATACCAGAACACCCTGGGCGGAGAAAATGGCTTGCGCGGTTTCCCGGTGCGTTACCTGACTGCGCCGAAAAATGCCCTGTTGACCCTTGAACAGCGTTTTTATTTTGACTGGTATCCCTACCACCTGGTGCAGTTTGGCGCAGCCATTTTTGCGGACGTGGCTACCGCCTGGGGTTCGGATGATCCCATTGAAAACCGCACTGTGCAGGACATCGGGCTTGGCTTTCGGCTTGTACCCACCGAGGCGGCCAATGGCAAGGTGATTCATATTGATTTTGCCTTTCCCATCAATGATCCCACCCAAAGCGGTTTTCAGGTCATCCTCGAAGCCCGCAAGTCCTTCTGATTGCTTGCTGTATTTGCTATGCTGCGTGTTGCCTGCAGGGGCAAAAAATGCAGCCATTGCCTTGATTTTCCGGTTTTTGACACCATCTAGGGAAGCTCTGATTGAATCTGGACGAAGCAGATTATGCCGGAAATGTTCGAGAACAAGGCGGAGTTCGCAGCTAATAGCCAGCTATTGGCCAGAATTTCAACGCAGTTATCGGGCATTTCAGGCGTGAGAAGCGAGTTCACGATTCAATCAGAACTTTCCTGGCGATAAACTCCAACAACAATCAGCGGCGAAAGAACCCCATGGAATATAAAGACTATTACAAGATTCTTGGTGTCAGCAAGGACGCCGACCAGAAAGCCATCAAGCGCGCATACAAAAAACTGGCACGCAAATACCACCCCGACGTGAGCAAGGAGGCTGACGCCGAAGCCAAGTTCAAGGAAGTGGGCGAAGCCTACGAAGTGCTCAAGGATCCGGAAAAGCGCAAGGCTTATGACCAGTTTGGCATGAACTGGAAACACGGTCAGGATTTCACCCCGCCACCGGGTTGGGACCCGTCCGGCTTCGACTTTTCAGGCGGCGGCTACACCAGTGGCAATGCCGAGGATTTCAGTGACTTTTTCGAAAGCATTTTCGGTGGCCGTGCCCGTGGCGGCCAGGCCGGCTTTGATTTTGGTGGTGGCCAGCGTCGCACTTATGCCCGTCGTGGTGAAGACATCAGCAACGTCATCCAGATTCCGCTGGAAGACAGCTTCACCGGCGCCACCCGTACTATTAAATACCGTAAGCCGGAACTGTTGCCCGATGGCCGCATGACACTCAACGAGGTTAACCTCAACGTCAAAATTCCCAAAGGCATCCGCGAAGGCCAGCACATCCGTCTGAGCGGACAGGGTAAACCCGGCATGGGCGGTGGCCAGGCGGGCGACCTGTACCTGAAGGTCAAGTTCCTACCGCACCCCTATTACAAGGTGGAAGGCAACAACCTGTACCTGGATTTGCCCGTGGCCCCGTGGGAAGCCGCCCTGGGCGCGAAAGTGGAAGTGCCCACGCCTTCAGGCAAGGTTAAATTGTCAGTCCCCGCCAATGCCAAACAGGGCCAGAAGATGCGCCTGAAGGGCAAGGGGTTGCCGGGCAAGAATCCGGGCGACCTGTATGCGGTCATCAATATCGCCATGCCCGATCATAACGAGCGCGCCAAAGACGAATGGCTCAAGCTCAAGGAAAAACTCGACTTTAACCCGCGTGCGCACTTGAGCTAACAGGAGAACAGCATGAACACTGCCATCACCGATTACATCACCGGGCAGATTGCCGAAGAGGCCGAATTTACCCTGGCGGAACTGGTTGCGGCCACCGGCTTTTCTGCCGAGGACATTTTGCGCCTGGTGGATGAAGGCATCATCACGCCCGTCAGCGAAGAACCCAAGCCGGTGTTTACCGGCCAGTGTGTGCCGCGCGTGCGTACCGTTGTCCATCTGCGGCGCGATCTGGGCATCAACCTGGCCGGTGCCGCGCTGGCGCTGGAGTTGATGGACGAAATCGAGCAACTGCAACAACGCCTGCGCCGCCTGTCGTCCTTCGACTGGTAAGGTGCCTTCTTCCTTTCTATTAACCTGGCATCGCCTATATTGATGCCAAGTTAATAACCCATTCAGCCTCACCTCTGCTTGA
>WGBZ01000364.1 GCA_015494035.1 Lysobacterales bacterium
GAAGGTTTGCAACGCAGAAATGGACGATTTTACGCCGCAAGATGCCGTGTCACGATTCGATCAGAGGCTCCCTTATGAATTGCCCTGTTTTGGCCTCAAAACACGCATTTACCAGGACTTGACATCAAAATGGCTTGTGACTAATATTACTTTTAGGGGGGGAATGGCTACATCCTTAACACGTACGTAGCGGTTTCCAGAAGTTTGCTTGCTTTTCTGAAGGCCGCGCCTCGTTTGCCTTTCTGTTCGTTTTTTTCGGCTTTTCTCCTCTGGAATTTACACGCTGGACAAGGAGAAGAGCATGTATAAAACGCTGTTCAAGACACTGATCATCACTGCATTCTGTGCCTCACCTGGCTGGGCATCCACCATCGTTGTCAATACCATAGACCTGATAACAATTGCGGATGACGGCTTTTGCAATATGTACGAAGCCGTTGATGCCGCCAATAACAATGCCGCTTCTGGCACCACGCCTGGCGAATGCGTGGCTGGCGAACCTTCCCCGACCATTGACAGAATTGAATTCGCGCCCGAAATCCTCCCCGCGACTTTTGCCCCTTTTACGCCATTTGAGTTGGATGAGTCAGTCAATATTGTCGGACCGGACAAATCACTGGTCACTTTTACTAGTGCTGGTGTCGGTCGTTCCTTCATTATTGGGGGAAATCCTTTCTCCCTGAATCAAAACCAGAGTTACCGGATTAGTGATGTTAGCTTTATTGGTAACTATTCGGGCACTTCCTCGCCACTCGGAAATACGAACTTAAGGGGTTTTGGTGGCGCGATACTGGCAGTACTTCAACTGGGCGCAGATCTGACCCTCAGAAGAGTGAATTTTATTGATAACAGCGCCATACGAGGCGGTGGCGCATTGGCCATAACCGGTTGGGTATCTACCAATACAGACAGCCAGGCCACGATTATCGATTGCTATTTTAAAAATAACCAGGCAACAGAGCCCTCAGATCCGAATGCCCCCCCAGCTGGCGGTGGCGCCCTGTTTATTGGCGCGGGTTACGGTGTAGAAATCAAAAACTCCACCTTTGAAAGCAATCAGGCTGCCAATGTGCCGCTTACACAGCCACTAGATGATGCATCCGGAGGCGCTGTGCTTATCCGCTCCGGCCAGGGTTTTGTGTCAACACTCACCATAAACAGCTCCACCTTTTCAAACAATTCCGCCACCGGCGTGGGTGGCGCCATTGCCATTGGCGGCCCGGGCTATCCGGCAGAACAATCTCAGGTAACCATAAGAAATACCACCATCACCGAAAATGTGGCAGATAGCAACGATGATTTGGCCTACCCCAATCAAGGAGGCGGAGGCTTCTATTCAAGCTCATCCAGTGCGGTTAACTTGAAAAACACCATTCTGGCGCTGAATGTTGATCACTCCAACAGCGCACGCTATGACTACTCTGGCTCGGCTATTTCGCATGGAAACAATTTCCTCAGCGACAATATTGGACACAGCATCGCTTTTCCTGCCGGACAGCCCAACGCAAACAATGACTGGGTGGGCAGCTTCCCCAGCCTGCTTGACCCCCTGCTTCAACCGCTGGCCGACAATGGCGGGCGCATGACCACCCATATGCCGAAAAACAACAGTCTGGTGCTTGACCAGGGCAAATGCCTCAACCAGTTAACGGATCAACGGTACCGCGAAGACCCGGTGACGCACGTACGGGCGGTTGATTTACCTGGCGTCACGAACATCACCGGCGGTGACGGCTGCGACATAGGCGCCGTTGAGTTTGCTTCAACGACCGCGAATGCCGCGCCTGTGGCCGCAGACGACAGCTATGAGATATTGGAAGGACAAACGCTGTCCATCGACGCGGGCACCGGTTTGTTGAGCAACGATAATGATCCGGACACAAACACTATTATTGTGCTCACCGTTGGCAACCAAAACATCTCCACTGCCGACATTTCAGGCACCCTGAATATTGATATTTACGGGGCAGTACAATTCACATCCAGCGATCCAGATGCTTTTGGCCAGTTCACCATTCCGTATGAAGTCACCGACAAATATTCCATCGCAACGGCCGATTTGACGGTGAACGTTCTGCCAGTCAATGATCCCCCGACCTTTACGCCGGGCACATTGTCCATTCAGGCCAACCCTGGCGAAACGGTGAACATTCCCAACTGGGCTCAAAATATCTCGCCCGGCCCGGCGAACGAAAGCACACAAACCACCAACTTCATTGTGACCACCCAGCCACAAACCGGCTTTTTTTCCACACCACCAAGCGTTAATGACAGCACCGGCACACTGGATTTTACCGTGGCAAACTCAGCCACCGGTTCCGCAACCATCTCCGTGTTACTTTACGATGATGGCGGTACCGCCAATGGCGGCTCGAATTTCACAGGTGTGAATATTCAGGTTGATGCCCAACCGTCAGACATTATTTTTGCCGACGGCTTTGAATAACAACCACGGGTAATCGGTAAACCCGGAGTGGCCTGACATGGTCTGAGTGTGTCAGGTCACTCCTAAAACTGCAGCAGGCTGAGGATGCCCACGGCGGTGATGACTGACAACAGCAAGGCCAAATATACCAGCATCAGCCAGAAATATTTCCAGCTGGTCATGGCCCAGCCCTGAGTATAGAAATGGCGCAATGCCAGAAACACGTATACTGGTAACCAGAGCCAGAAAGCCACGCTGAGAACACGACCCAAAGGGCGAGAGAACCCTTCTCCCCACATCAAGGCCACCAGCAGGGACATGTTGGCCAGGGCGATCCACAAAAAGAAAAAACTGTGCAGATAGAGGGCGAAAATCAGGTATTCGGTGTAGTAACGCCCTGAAAACGCATACAGTCCCTTGAGCGCCAGCGCCAGAAAAGGCACCATCAGAAACAAAGCCAGGGGCATGTGACGAAACACCAGAGCCGCCAGGGCTTTGGGGTCTTCACGCAAACGCGTGAATTTGCTGTCGGCCTTTTGCAGTTCTGACTTGACCCAGCTTGCCAGCGGGCCTGGCAGATAACTCACGTCCAGCTGTTTCAGGCCGGACAGATCAATATCCTCTGCGTCCTCTACCTGGTTGGCCGTTTGGTTTTTAGCGTTTTCTTCACCGGAATTGCCACTGGCTTCTTCATTATTTTTCTGTGGGGCTGTTTTGGTGGGCAAATCGGGGTCTTGCCGAGTGTTGGGTAAATCGGGCTGTTCCTTCGGTGTGCCAAGGTCGTCGGGACGGGATGCCACCGCAGCAGGCCGAGGTTGGTCAGTCACCGATACCGTATCTGCGCTCAAGTGATTGACCAGATTCAACAACACAAATAACACGATGCTGGAGAAGAAAAACAGCTGTACCGGCGGTGTGTAGCGGGCACGCCGGCCTTGCATGAAATCCCTGGCCACGCAGCCGGGTTTGAAAAGCAGGGGTTTGAAGGTGCGAAAAAACCGGGTATCAAAAGCGATAAAATTGCTTAGGCTTTCCAGCACCATTTCAGACAGGGGCCGGTAAAGGTTCTTGTCCAACTGACCACAGGCATGGCAATACCGCCCCGTCAGCAAGTGGCCGCAATTTCGGCAAAAACGGGCTGAATAGTCACCGGATGCGGCTGCTGTCGTCTGCCCCTTGTTCTGTGATATGTTGGCCAGCCATTGGCGTTTGTTCTTCCAGGCCCGAAGTCGACCGGTGTTGCGTAATTTGAACGGGGACGAAGCGGCCTTTTGGCTGCTTGATGTTAAGGGTCGGGGCTTGGCCCCATTCAGCCGGCGAGAAAACAGAATTGATTTATCGCCAGCCAAAACACGTCACTGGACGCTTAGCCCGGTGGCACCGCCAGCAGTTTGGCATTCAGGCATTTGCCACGTCCCTGACGGTAAAGCTTTCGCCGCAACCGCATTCGCCCTTGGCATTGGGATTATCAAAAACAAAGCTGCTGTTGATGCCCTGCTGGACAAAATCCACGGTGGTGCCATCCACCAGCGGCAGCACTGTTTCAGGCACCACAATGGTAATGCCTTTGTGTTCGAAAACGGCGTCATCCTCGTTGACAGTGTCGGTCAGGCCAACCTCATAACCCCAACCGGAACAGCCGGTTTTTTTTACGCTCAGGCGAAACGCCTGCTTGTCCGGTTGTTTTTGCAGAAAATCCCGGATACGCGCCGCAGCGCGGTCGGTCAGAAATATGGCCATGATGGTGTTCAGGAGTAAAAAGGGAATGTTATTTTACCACGAAGCGCACGCCTGGCAGGGTTAGGCACCGCTCCTGCCAGAAGGAAAAGAAGCCGGCCCATCACAAAATGCCGGCCAGTCCGCAACAAGCTTGACCTGCGGAGATTTTCCTTTGGCTGGAAACAAAAAAACCGCTTGCTGCGCCCTAGGGAGGAGACTGGCACAGCAAACGGTCAAAGTGAGATCAGAATCGCTTCTGATAACACAGGGGACACGGGAGCAAGCCAATGGCTTGCGTATTCACTGGAGCCAGAATAACCACAATGCTGCAATCAACAACGCAGTGATTTTTGGCTCCCTAGGGAAGCTCTGATTGAATCTGGCGCGAGCAGATTGTTGTGGAAAATTGTTCAGTTCAAGGCGCAAACCACACGTAATAGCAAGGCTATTGCGAAGGTTTGCAACACAGAAA
>WGBZ01000365.1 GCA_015494035.1 Lysobacterales bacterium
GAAGGTTTGCAACGCAGAAATGGACGATTTTACGCCGCAAGATGCCGTGTCACGATTCAATCAGAGCTTCCTTAGTAATGTTTCGTGACGTTTTAAGTTCCGAGGGTGTGATGAAATCCGGATTTTAGCGGTGCTCATCCGGGAGGGGTGACAGCGGCAGGGACTGGCGTGTCAGGATGGCATCGGTCACGGTCGATGGCTTGCTGGTCAGCGTGGCCGGTCGTGGTGGCAGGTGCAGTTTTTCGGTCACTAAATCGTTTCTAAACAGGTCGTTGGACAAGCCATAGAGGAGAAAATAGGGCGGTTGCCCGCTGCTGAAACTCAGCTCAAGGGCAATAGGTGAGTTATCGCGTAACCAGTAGCGCAGCACCGATTGACTGGCGCGCCGGCGCTTGCCGTTATCCAGCGCAAAAGACTGGCCATTCACACTCAGGCTAGTGAGCACAAGGTCCGTGCCGGTGACCAGGTCCATGCGATCCATGGGCCGTAACGGACGTAGACGCACGCTCAGGTGATAGGTGGTTTTTACCGGGTCGGGTGTTTCGTCCGTTGTTTTATCCCTCGTTGCCTTGACCGTGTGGTAATCGATGATTTCCGTGGCAAAGCCCGGCACGTTCAGCACAGGGGCTTTTGCCGCTTTCCGGATCCAGGGTCCATAACGGCGATCAATGGTTTCGAATGCCCCGCTTTGTTTGACCTGCGGCCCCATGATAGCCCTTTTCCAGGGATCGTCGCTGTGATCAAAGCTAAGCCACCAGGCCTGCCGGTTGTCCGTGTCCTGCAAATAGAATAGGCTGTTTTGCTGGGGTTGTTGGGCTGTGATGGAGGCATTCCACTGCGCCAGCAGAAAAAGACCGACAGTGAGGCCACACGCGCCTTTGGTCAACCACCTGCGGTGGCCGGGTGCCAACTGAACCAGCGCAGGCAGGAACACCCCGGCGGTCAGGGCCAGCAAGGCACAGACGAGAAACAGGGCATCCAGCCCCAGGGCCACGGGTAATTGCCACAGCAGCGGAAACAGCAGCAGACCCACGCCCAGTGAGAGAATCCCCCAGCCCAAGGGAGACAAGCGTCGCCAACAGGTCAGCAGTAACATGGTCAGGAGCGCCAGCGGGATCAGCCAGAGAAATGCCGCGCCAGGCAAGGGGATCAGTAACAACCCACCCATAAACAGCCAGCCAAGGGCCGTGGCAGCCAGTGCAGCGGCAAGTTGTTGTGTGCGATTATTTTCCGCTGTCTTGCTCAGCCAGCGTGCCCAGATCCAGCCACTGGTGCATAGGGCCAGGGCCAGAAAGAAGCCAGTCCACAGGGCACCGGAGTAAGGATAGCCCAGGTTCATGTCGGCGAAGTGCGGGTTGAGCGCCACCACGGCTTTCCAGCCATAGCGGCCCAGTAACACCGACAACACCAGGCTTTGCACCAGCGGTAAAGCGGCGCTGGCCAGCAGGGAAAAAGAAAAACACCGGCGACGAATGGCCCAGGCAATGGCAAGCAGACCGAACAGGGCGATGGCCATGGCCAGGGGCTTGGCCCAGGCCATGGGGAAATGCACCAGGCCTTGCCACAGGGGAACGGTAAAAAACACCTGGTCTGATTCGGCTTGCGTATCCAGGTTTGGCAGTGTGGAAAAGTAGCGCAGCATTGGCAGCAGGTATTCGCCCTGATGCGCCAGGCTGGGCAAATCCAGCCGGTCAGGCCGATCCAGCGGCGTGTGGTAATCGAAAGCATCACCAATAAAGGCAATGTTGTAACCGTTAATGTCTGTCGGGCCCTGATGGAAAATGCTCAGGTCCGTGTCATTGGGCAACCACTGATAGACGCTGTAAGCCAGTGAAGAGGTGTTTGGCCGCGGCAAGCCGGCCCGGGCCATGTGCTCAACCAGATTCCGGTTGCCGCCACTGGTTTCCAGCAGCAAATAGGCCGGGCCACCACTGCCGCGCGCCTCCAGATTAATGACCAGGCCAACATCGCGCAGCCAGGGGTGTTTGTGCACAAAGGCCTGTGCACCCAGCAAGCCGTTTTCTTCGGCATCGGAAAAAAGCACAATCACGTCCCGTTGTGGCTGGGGATTTTCCGCCAGCCAGGCGCGCAGTGATTCGAGGATGGCGGCCACGCCGCTGGCGTCATCACCCGCCCCCGGTGAGCGGCTCACGCTGTCGTAGTGGGCCATCAATAACAGCGCATTGCCCGGTTTGTCAGGGCGCTTGGTGGCCGTGGGCAAGCGGGCCAGCAAGTTAGTGACGTATTGGGCCCGCAAGCGTTTGCCGTCGGTGACCAGAGTGTGCTGTAGTCGAGTTTGAAAGCCGAGTTTCTTAAGTTGTTTTTCCAGGTACTGGCGAGCGTCGCCCCAGGCGGGTGAGCCGCTGGTTCTGGGGCCTTGACTAAGTTGTTTTACGTGGGCAAAAGCCGCGTTGACGGAAAATTCACCAGCCGCTGGTTCGTTAGGGTACCGATCGGGTAAGGCCTTCTGCTGATTGACCACCAGTAAGCCGGAGATCAGCAGCAGGGCCAGCCACCAGCGAGCGTTTTTGCTTGCTGGTGTCGCTTTCGGCGGAGTGGTTTCAGGCATGAGAAACGAATTTACGATTCAATCAGAGCTTCCTTAGGAAGCTCTGATTGAATCTGGACGAAGCAGGTTATGCCGGAAATGTTCGAGAACAAGGCGAAGTTCGCAGCAAATAGCAGGCTATTGGCAAGGACTTCAACACAGTTATCGGACATTTCAGGTATGAGAAGCGAGTTCATGATTCGGTCAGAGCTTCCTTAAGACTCAGGCCGGGTCCGGCAGGGCCTTGCGATGAATGTCGGCCCCCAGGTGGCTGAGTTTTTCTTCGATGCACTCGTAGCCGCGGTCAATGTAGTGGACGTCGAAGATTTGTGTTTCGCCTTCGGCCGCCAGCCCCGCCAGTACCAGGCTGGCCGACGCGCGCAAGTCCGTGGCGGTAACCGGCGCGCCTTTCAGGCTGGGTTTGCCCTTGATGATGGCGCGGTTGCCTTCAATGGAAATGTCTGCGCCCATGCGGGCCAGCTCATTCAGGTGCATGAAGCGGTTTTCGAACAGGTTTTCGGTGACCACGGACACGCCATCGGCCAGCGCG
>WGBZ01000366.1 GCA_015494035.1 Lysobacterales bacterium
ATTTAATCCATTCCGTCCCGTTGGTGTCCGCGTTTACTTTTCAGGTCATTACTCGGCCTAAACCCCGGTATTACCTCAAAAAACACGCTGTTTCTCACTGTTCTCCCCCTAATTCACCCCGCTTGATTGCCCACAGCTTGTGGTTGTGATATACCCGATGTGCAATCATACATCTATGTATGCAAGCATTTTGTCTTTCAAAATCAACCATTTAGAGGTAACACAATGACCATTTCACGCACCACTCAATTTTTTGCCCTTGCCTTTGCCAGCCTGATTGCTCTCACCCCGGCTTATGCCTGGAAAGGTGAATTCAGTCAAAACTGTCTGCAGCAAAAAATAGAAAATGACGGCTCGGGCAGTAAAGTTGAAAACAGCGGCTCGGGCAATAAAGTCGAAAACAGCGGCTCGGGCAATAAAGTCGAAAACAGCGGCTCGGACAATAAAATGTATTGCGAAAACTCTCTCCTTGAGCGGTTTTTTGGGATTTTCTAACTCCGCTGTTTAACTGGCATCTTAACTGGCATTGCCTGTCGGGATGCCGAGCCAGTGCAAGCGACCAGCACAGTGGTCAC
Source organism: Lysobacterales bacterium (assembly GCA_015494035.1). GTDB lineage: Bacteria > Pseudomonadota > Gammaproteobacteria > Xanthomonadales > Marinicellaceae > S144-45. The sequence goes on from WGBZ01000366.1 coordinate 576, forward strand.
AAAGTGTCATTCGGTTTCAAACAATCGAACCGATGCGGTGGCCACTGCGCTGGATTTCCATTCAGACACCGGTTTTGATTGCCGCATTGGCAAAATAAAGTCTCAACGCATGACTTGACTTGCTTTCCCCAGCTTTATCTGGTATTCATAAAGGAACACACACGAGCCTGAATAAAATGAATCATTCCACCCTGAACTCGCCTCAGCATCCAGAGCGGCAAAACCGCCGTTACTGGCGCATCATCAAAATCCTCGGCCACACCTGTGCCCGTATTCTGCTATCCATCAACAGGCCAGCCAGTGATTTCGTGCGCGTACTGAATGAAGGCATGATCGACTTGCTGACCAAAAACAACCCGCGCATGACCATTGCCGAATTGTCCCTGCGCACCGGCATCGACCGCCGCCAGGTCAGTACGTACCTGAAAAAACGGGAAGTCGCTGCCTGGAAAAAATCACCCATCAACTCCGCCGTCCTGGCAGAGATTAGCCGCTGCATCAACCGCCACTATCCGGATGGCCGGCTGCCCATTTCCGGTACCAAACCCAGCTTTGAAAGCATCTGCGCGCAGACGGTTCCCGGGCGCTATCACAGCCGCGCCGTCTTAAAGGAACTGGTGCGCATGGGAAATGTGGCAGAGAAGGATGGCTACCTTACTATCGTGGAATCCACATGCACCCCTCGACCGGATGACCTGAATTTTCTGGAAATGAACGTCTGGGCCCTGGAACAGCTCGGCCGCACCATTGAGTTCAACCGGCTGGCGCCAGAAGCCCAACGCAACTTTCAACGTTCCGTGTTCTCCACCCAGATCCCGCCATGGCAGGTGGAACAACTGCACCCGACCTTGCGGTCCATGCTGCAAAAACATTATCAGGAAGTGATGGAACTGCTGCAAAGCAAGGAAGATCCCAATGTACCAGTGGGCTTTTACCCACCCTATGGCGCCTCCTTTTTCGAGCTGGGGCGAAGCGAAACAGCACCCTACAATCCAGACCAGGTCCTGCAGGAAATTTCAGCCTCAAGCGGGGGTACAGACGAATCCTGATCCCGCTTATACTCAATCAGGACTGGGTGTCGTCAGTCTTTATGCCCAACACCAAACACCCAGGCGGAGACGTTGGCTGGATTTCTTTGCATTGCTTGCCATAAAAACGATGGACTCCGGCGCCCTGCACGGCTTATTGGCTGGTATTTTCAACCTTGTTGATCGTCCCTTGAGCCACAGCGACCAGAAGCTCCCCTTCTTCACCGACAGCAAACACCTTGCATTCACACACCGCCTGACGCCGACCTGATGACAAGACCGTTGCACGGGCAATTAATGCCTGACCAATCGCGGGACGCACATAATTTATCTTGTATTCCGAGGTCACGCTATCACCCAGAACAGAGCCGCCTGCAAAAGTCAGGCAGTTATCAGCCAGATAACTGACCACACCGCCATGCGCAAAACCGTGCTGCTGTGTCAACTCGTCACGAATGGGCAGGGTCATTTCAGCCGAGCCAACCTCAAAAGCAGTTAATTTCGCACCCAAAAGGGCACTAAATGGCTGTGCGCTTAATATGTCTTTTCCAAAGTCAAATAAATTTCCCATTGTCAAATTTCCTTGTTTGAATATCATGTTTAGTAAAGGAGGCGGAAAAGGTAAAGCTTTTGAGG
>WGBZ01000367.1 GCA_015494035.1 Lysobacterales bacterium
GTCCTGGGCCGCGGCCAAAAAACTGGGCTATGTGAACAAAGGCGTGGCCAAGGTACGTATTGAGCTGGTGCAGGCACCCCTTGGGCTGGACAACACGCCACCCCAGGCCGGCTTGCTGTTTTTGCAAGTGGGGGCTTTCGCGGATGAACAAAAAGCCCGCTCCATTGCCAAACAGATAGCCCTGGAAACCGGCGCTAAAGTGCATGTCAGTCGGTCCGACGAGAAAGGCCAGACGCCCCTGCACCGGGTTCGCGTCGGGCCACTGGCCGACCAGAGCCACGTGCAACGCATCAAACAGGCCTTACAACCGCTGGGGTTTGGCCAGTCACGGCTGGTGGTGGAGTAAGCGCCGGCCACTGCTTGCCAGGGAAGCTCTGATCGAATCGTGAACTCGCTTCTCATGCCTGAAATGTCCGATAACTGTGTTGAAGTCCTGGCCAATAGCCTGCTATTGGCTGCGAAATTCGCCTGGTTCTCGAACATTTCCGGCATAATCTGCTTCGTCCAGATTCAATCAGAGCTTCCCTAGGCTTTTATGAGATAATGGCTGGCCCGATATTGGCCCCTGCTTCAGCCTCCCCGCATCGAATAAAACCATGAACAAGTCAAAACCAAGGACACCACACGCAACCATGAGCAACACACTGCCCTTACGCAAACGCCTGTACCACAGCCTGACCGGCTGGCTGCTGGCTGTTTTCCTGATCAGTGGCATGGCCCAGGGCCAAAACACCGTGTCCGTGCCCAGCCCACCAGAAGTCAATGCCAAAAGCTACGTGCTGCAGGACTTTCACAGCGGCCAGATTCTGGCGCAGAAAAATGCCCACCAGCGGGTGGACCCAGCCAGCATCACCAAACTAATGACCGCCTATGTGGTTTTCAACGAACTGGCCAATGGCCGCCTGCGCGAAGACGAAAAAGTCACCATCAGCGAAAAGGCCTGGCGCACTGGTGGCTCCAAAATGTTTATTGAAGTCGGCAAGCAAGTGCCGGTCATCGACCTGCTCAAGGGCATGGTGATTCAATCAGGCAACGACGCCAGCGTGGCCCTGGCCGAACACATCGCCGGCAGCGAGGAAACCTTTGCCAGCATGATGAACCAGCAGGCGCAGAAGCTGGGTATGACCGACTCCCATTTCACCAATGCCACCGGCTTGCCGCATGAAGATCACTACGTCACCGCTGCCGACGTGGCCAAACTGTCAGCTGCCATCATTCGTGATTTTCCCGACTACTACAAGTTGTTCTCGCACAAGAAGTTTACCTACAACGGCATCACCCAACACAACCGCAATACCCTGTTGTGGCGCGATCCATCGGTGGATGGCCTGAAAACCGGACACACCCAAAGTGCCGGCTATTGCCTGGCGGCTTCGGCCAAACGCAATGGCATGCGCCTGATTTCGGCCGTCATGGGCACCGAAAGTGAAAAAGCCCGGGCGGACGAGACACAAAAACTGCTGAATTACGGTTTTCGTTTCTTTGAAACCCACCAGCTATACAAGAAAGGCGACCCGGACCTGAGCGTGGATGTCTGGAAAGGCGAAAACGAAAGCGTTAAACTGGGTCTGGCCGATGACCTTTATGTGACAATCCCGCGCGGCCAGTACAAAAAGCTGTCCGCCGATGTCAAACTGCCCAAGGTGCTGGAAGCGCCCATCAGTACTGGCCAGAAAATCGGTGTACTGAAACTCAGTTTCGATGGCAAACCGCTCCTGCAGCGGGATCTGCTGGCCAAACAGGCGGTGGCCACCGGCGGCTGGTGGACGCGCCTGACCGATTCAGTGGGTCTGTGGTTCAAGTCTTTTGGAGACGATGACGATGAGTGAAGACAAGCAAAACACCCCAAAAAGCTCTGAAGGCGTGGACACCTCGTTGGATAACGACGAGAAACACGGCCTGAGTTTTCCCTGCGATTACCCGGTCAAGGCCATGGGGCCGAACACCACGGAATTTGCCGATGAAATGTACGCGCTGGTCAAGAAACACTGCCCCGAGCTCAAACGCGAAGACCTGACCACCCGCGCCAGTGGCTCGGCAACCTACCAGTCCGTCACCCTGCCCGTTCGGGCTGAAAGCCGCGACCACCTGATCACCATCTATCAGGACCTGAAAAA
>WGBZ01000368.1 GCA_015494035.1 Lysobacterales bacterium
ATAAAAACAGCGCCCCGGCCGGTGGTTAATTTGCCGTTAATTTGCTAGTATCAAAAGCATGTGGTGAATTGGAGCTGAGGGAAACATGAAACGATCCGGTTTAATCCTGATCCTGCTTGTGCTGTCGCTGTCCAGCCTGGCCCAGGAGTTGCGTTACGCGTCGGATTACGCGGGGTTTCGCTCTTTCTTTCCTGACCTGTTGCGCCTGCAGCAACCGGCCAGCGAAACCGGCAAAAGCATTGCTTTGGTTTCCAGCACAAACACCTATCGCCAGGTGGCTGATGGCAAAGTGGATTTTGCCGCCGTGGGGCGCGGCCCGCAGGAAGGCGATGTGTACGAGGAAATCCCCGTGTCTCTGCCAGTGGCCTGGGACGCCATCGCCATCATCACGCATCCGGACAACTCGGTTAACAACCTGACACTGAAACAGCTGCGCGATATCTATGCCGGAAAAATCACCAACTGGAAAGCCCTGGGCGGCGTCGACCGGCCCATTCGCGCCGTGTACCTTAAGGACGACACCGAAAGTCCGCAGTACCACCTGGCCCGGTTTCTGTTTGGTAAGTCTGGCTCCCCCATGCAGGGCGAAGCGGTCGATACGGCGCAAATGGCCGAGTCCATTGCCGAAAGCAACCCCGATGCCCTTGCCTTTACCTTTTATTCCAGCGCACGCGAACGCAAGGTCAAGATTTTGCCGGTCAATGACCTGAAGCCCTCCTATGGCAGCATACTGAATGGTCAGTATCCGTTTTACACCGAGGTTTACCTATTGGCCCGACCGGGTATTGACCGCAAACGCGCTGGTCGTGATTTACTCAAGAAAGCCGGTTCGGTGAATTTTCGCCGCATTCTGCGCCGCATTGGTATTGTCCCTTACACGTCGGCCTCAGAGCTGATTTCGCACCAGAACGTGCGCGATGCCTTTCTCAGTCGCGAACTGGGCTACTGAACGCCTGGTGGTGGCTTCAACCTGCGATTGCTACCCGCACTGGCCGTTAACTCAAACCTAACCTGCACGGTACATCCTCCATGTCCCAACACAAACACGACCTGACTCGCAAAATCATTACCTATATGATTGCCGGCGCCATTTTCGGCGTCATTCTCTACAGCATCGGGCGGTGGGGCATGGGCTATGAAATCGACCCGGTGAAGCGCCAGCTGCTGTATCCGGCCACGGTCACGGCCTGGCTGTTCGATGGCGCTTTCCGGCTGGTGGGTAAAATATTCATTCACCTGCTGCAAATGCTGGTGGTGCCGCTGGTGTTTGTGTCCCTGTTCTGCGGCACAGCCTCCCTGAAGGACCCGGCCCAGCTGGGCAAGCTGGGCATCAAGACGCTGGCGCTGTACTTGCTGACAACCGCTATTGCCATTTCCGTGGCCCTGATGGCAGCCTCTTTCATCAAGCCCGGCGCCGGTTTCGACCTGCCCAACGACCTGACTTTTGCGGCCAAATCCGCACCTTCGCTGATTGATATTCTCATTAACATGGTGCCGAAAAACCCCCTGGCGGCCATGGCCGAAGGCAACATGTTGCAAATCATTCTGTTCGCTATTCTGTTTGGCCTCAGTGCCACCCTGGCCGGGGCGGCCGGGCAGCGCCTGATTGCCTTTTTCAATGACGTCAACGAGGTCATCATGCAACTGGTGACCCTGGTGATGAAACTGGCGCCCTACGCGGTGTTTGTGCTGATTGCCAGCGTGTTCGGGCGATTCGGTTTTGACGCCCTGGGGAACCTGTCCAGTTATTTCTTTCTGGTGATTGCCGTGCTGCTGTTTCACGGCCTGGTGGTGTATTCGGCCATGCTCAAGCTGCTGGCCGGGCTGAATCCGGTGGTCTTCCTGAAGAAAATGCGTGCTGCCATTGCCTTTGCCTTTGGCACCGCCAGTTCCAACGCCACCATCCCGGTCACCCTGCGCACCGTCACCCAGCGACTGGGCGTGGACCGCGCCGTGGCCTCCTTCACCATCCCCTTAGGCGCCACCATCAACATGGACGGCACCGCCATCATGCAGGGCGTGGCCACCCTGTTTATCGCCCAGGCCTACGGCGTGGATCTGACCCTGGCGCAAATGGGCATGGTGGTGATCACCGCCACGCTGGCTTCCATTGGCACCGCTGGTGTGCCGGGCGTGGGCCTCATTATGCTGTCCATGGTGCTGCAACAGGTGGGCTTGCCGGTGGAAGGCATCGGCCTGATTATCGGCATTGACCGCCTGCTGGACATGACCCGCACGGCCGTTAACGTCACCGGCGACGCCGCGGTCACCTGCATTGTGGCCAAAAGCGAAGGGCACCTGGACGAATCGATTTTCTATGACCCGGACGCCGGAGAAATCGAGGACTGAATCGCACAGGCCCAGCACCGGCTAAGCCCCGTGCGCCGGAAAGCCACAGCGCGATGAATAGCCAAGGCCCGGTGGATGCGGTAAAATAGCCTTCCTTTCAGGCACTGCGTTTTTCTCTTCTGGCGGTGCCAGGCCAATCTTGAGACTTCGATTATGACCTCGTATGTATTTGTGACTGGTGGTGTGGTTTCCTCGCTGGGGAAAGGCATCGCAGCCGCTTCGCTGGCGTCTTTGCTGGAAGCCCGCGGCCTGAAAGTTTCCCTGATGAAACTCGACCCCTACATCAATGTGGACCCCGGCACCATGAGCCCATTCCAGCACGGCGAGGTGTTTGTGACCGAGGACGGCGCGGAAACCGACCTGGACCTGGGCCACTACGAACGCTTCGTGCGCACGCGCATGGGCCGCAAGAACAATTACACCACCGGCCAGATTTACGAGCGCGTCATCCGCAAGGAACGCCGGGGCGATTACCTGGGCGGCACGGTGCAGGTCATTCCCCATATCACCGATGAAATCAAGGCCCGGGTGCGCGAGGCCGCTGAGGGTCTGGACGTGATGATGGTGGAAATTGGCGGCACCGTGGGCGATATCGAATCGCTGCCGTTTATGGAAGCCATTCGTCAGATGGGCGTGGAAGAAGGCCGCCACAACAGCCTCTTTATTCACCTGACGCTGGTGCCTTACCTGGCCGCGGCTGGCGAACTGAAAACCAAGCCCACCCAGCACTCGGTGAAGGAACTGCGTTCCATCGGCATTCAGCCCGACGTGCTGCTGTGCCGTTCCGAGCAGGAAGTGCCGGCCTCCGAGCGGCGCAAAATCGCCCTGTTCACCAACGTGCCGGAAGCAGCCGTCATTTCCATGCGCGACGTGAACAACATCTACAAGATTCCCGAATTGCTGCACCAGCAGGGGCTGGACGCCTTGGTGGTCAAGCAGCTGGGGCTGGGCGGACACGAGCCGGATTTGAGCGAATGGCAACGCGTGATTGAAGCCGAGGAGTCGGCCAGCGACAGTGTCACCATCGGCATGGTGGGCAAATACCTGAACCATTCCGATGCCTACAAGTCCCTCAATGAAGCCCTGCGCCACGCCGGCATCCCCAACCACGTCAAGGTCAACATCAAGCGCATTGATTCAGAACACATCGAAAAAACCGGCGACACCTCGGCGCTGGATACCGTGGACGCCATTCTGGTGCCCGGTGGTTTCGGCAACCGCGGTTTTGAAGGCAAGATCCGCGCCGTACAGTACGCACGCGAAAATGGCGTGCCCTACCTGGGCATTTGCTATGGCATGCACGCGGCGGTCATCGAGCACGCCCGCAATCGTTGCGGACTGGAAGACGCCAACACCACGGAAAACAACCCGGACACGCCACACCCGGTCATCGCCATGATCACCGAATGGCAGGATCACCAGGGACAGGTGGAACGCCGCGATGCCGACAGCGATCTGGGCGGCACCATGCGCCTGGGCGCCCAGACCACCCTGTTGCAACCTGGTTCGCTCGCCCACAAGTTGTACGGCAAAGACACCATTTTTGAGCGCCACCGGCACCGCTACGAATTCAACAACGCCTACCGCGATGTGTTAGCGCAGCATGGCTTGCGGCTTGCAGGCACGTCCGAAGACGGGCAGTTGGTGGAAATCGTCGAAGTGCCTGATCACCCGTGGTTTGTGGCCTGCCAGTTTCACCCGGAATTCAGCTCCACACCGCGCGACGGGCACCCCCTGTTTGCCGGCTTTGTGCAGGCGGCCTGCGAACGCAAGGCAGCGCATCAACACACCCAACAAGGACAAACAGCATGAACCTGTGTGGCTTTGAAGTTGGCCTTGAACGGCCTTTTTTTCTGATCGCCGGGCCCTGCGTGATCGAATCCGAACAACTGGCCATCGACACCGCTGGCACGCTAAAGGAAATCACCGATAAATTGGGCATACCCTTTATTTTCAAGTCTTCCTACGACAAGGCCAACCGCACCTCGCTGTCGAGTTTTCGCGGCTTAGGCATGGAAGAAGGCCTGCGCATTCTGGGCGAAGTCAAAAAACAGGTGGGCGTGCCGGTATTGACCGACGTACATGAAGACACGCCCATGGATGAAGTCGCCGTGGTGGTGGACGTTTTGCAAACGCCGGCGTTTCTGGCCCGCCAGACCAATTTTATTCTGCGCGCCTGCAGCGCGGGGCTGCCGGTCAACATCAAGAAAGGCCAGTTCATGGCGCCGTGGGACATGGCCAACGTGGTAGAAAAAGCCCGTTCCACCGGCAACGAACAGATTATGGTGTGCGAACGCGGCGTGAGCTTTGGCTACAACAACCTGGTGTCTGACATGCGCTCACTGGCCATCATGCGCGAAACCGCCTGCCCGGTGGTGTTCGACGCCACCCATTCGGTGCAGTTGCCCGGCGGCCAGGGCGGCACCTCCGGCGGCCAGCGCGAGTTTGTGCCGGTGCTGGCACGCGCGGCGGTGGCCGTGGGTGTCTCCGGCGTGTTTATGGAAACCCACCCCAACCCGGATAAAGCCCTCAGCGACGGGCCCAATGCGGTGCGTCTGGCGGACATGGCCGGTCTGTTGCAGACCCTCAAGACCCTGGATGAAACCGTCAAATCCCACCCTTTTCTTGAACAGGAATGGCAATCATGAGCGAATCCCGCATCACCCATATCAACGCGCGTGAAATTCTCGATTCACGCGGCAATCCGACCCTGGAAGCCGACGTGCGCCTGGCCTCGGGCGCGTTTGGCCGCGCGGCCGTGCCCTCAGGTGCCTCCACCGGCGCGCGCGAAGCCATTGAGCTGCGCGATGGCGACCCCAAACGCTATCACGGCAAGGGCGTGCTGAAAGCTGTCGCTAATGTCAAAACCGAGATTGCCGAAGCCCTGACCGGCATGGACGCTCTGGAACAGGCGGCGGTGGATCAACGCATGATCGAACTGGACGGCACGGAAAACAAAGGCCGGCTGGGCGCCAATGCCATTCTGGGCGTGTCACTGGCCGCCGCCAAAGCCGCAGCCGCGCACAAGAACGAACCGTTGTTTCAGTCCATGGCCACGGTGAGCGATTTTGAGCTGCCGGTGCCTATGATGAACATCATCAATGGCGGCGCGCACGCGGACAACAACGTGGACATTCAGGAATTCATGATTCTGCCGGTGGGTGCGCCCACATTTTCCGAAGCCCTGCGCTGGGGCACGGAAGTTTTTCACGCCCTGAAATCGGTGCTGAAAGCCCGTGGTCTGAGTACGGCCGTGGGCGATGAAGGAGGATTCGCGCCCAATTTGAGCTCCAATGCCGAAGCGGTGGAAACCATTCTGCTGGCCATTGACAAGGCCGGTTACCGCGCCGGGACGGACATCTACCTGGGCCTGGATTGCGCGGCCTCGGAGTTTTACCAGAACGGTCATTACAAACTGGCCGGTGAAGACCGCGTCCTGAATGCCGAAGGCATGGTGGAATTTCTGAAAAAATGGGTGGAAGACTACCCGATTATCACCATCGAAGACGGCCTGGCCGAAGATGACTGGCACAGCTGGAAAGTGTTAACCGAACAGCTGGGCACGCAGGTGCAACTGGTGGGTGACGATCTGTTTGTGACCAATCCGGCCATTTTCCAGCAGGGTATTGACCAGGGCGTGGCCAATTCCATCCTGATCAAACTGAACCAGATTGGCACCCTGACTGAAACCCTGCAGGCCATCGATATGGCGCATCAGGCCGGCTACACCGCCGTGGTTTCTCACCGTTCGGGCGAAACCGAGGACACCACCATCGCCGACCTGTCTGTGGCCACCAGCGCCAACCAGATCAAAACCGGTTCGCTGTGCCGTTCCGACCGCGTGGCCAAGTACAACCAGCTGCTGCGCATTGAAGAACGCCTGGGCGACGCAGCCCGTTACGCCGGTCAGGCCGCCTTTGCCCGCTGGCTGGGCTAGGGAAGCGAGTTCACGATTCAATCAGAGCTTCCCATGGGAAGCGCTGATTGAATCGTGAACTCGCTTCCCTAGCCCAGCCAGCGGGCAAAGGCGGCCTGACCGGCGTAACGGGC
>WGBZ01000369.1 GCA_015494035.1 Lysobacterales bacterium
GGAAACGATCTTGGTGGCCGCCAGCGATGGCACCCTGGCTGCCGATGTGCGGCCGATGGTCAAAATCAGCATTCAGGTCATGGCCAACGACAATGAAGGCCGCATGGAAACGGGTTTTGCCGGTGGCGGTGGGCGACGCACCCTGGGAGAAATCCTGGACACGCCCTCTCTGGTGGACTCGTTTGTGGATCAGGCGGTCAAGACGGCCCTGATCAACCTCAAGGCCAGGCCGGCACCGGCCGGCACCATGCCGGTGGTGGTGGGCGCTGGCTGGCCCGGCGTGCTGCTGCATGAAGCCATCGGCCACGGACTGGAAGGCGATTTCAACCGCAAGGGTTCATCGGCCTTTTCCGGCCGCATCGGTCAGCGCGTGGCCAGTGATGCCTGTACCATCATCGATAGCGGCATCCTGCCGGGTCGGCGCGGCTCCCTGACTGTCGATGACGAAGGCACGCCAGCGGCTGAAAACGTGTTAATTGAAAAGGGGATATTGCGTGGCTATATGCAGGACAAGCTCAATGCCCGGCTGATGGGCATGCAGCCCACAGGTAACGGGCGCCGCGAATCCTTTGCCCACCTGCCCATGCCCCGCATGACCAACACTTACATGTTGGCCGGTGAGCATGACCCGGAAGAAATCATTGCCTCGGTGGACAAGGGCCTTTACGCGGTGAATTTTGCCGGTGGCCAGGTGGACATCACCAATGGCAAATTTGTGTTTTCAGCCAACGAAGCCTACCTGATTGAAAACGGCAAAATCACCACGCCGGTCAAGGGCGCCACCTTGATTGGCGATGGCCCCACGGTGTTGACCCGCGTCAGCATGGTGGGCAATGACCTGGCGTTCGATCAGGGGCTGGGTGTGTGTGGCAAGGACGGTCAGAGCGTTCCGGTGGGCATCGGGCAGCCGACCTTGCGCGTGGACGAACTCACCGTCGGCGGAACCCAGTTGTAAAGGCTGGCGGTGTTTTGGGAGCCTCTGATTAGATCGTGACACGGCATCTTGCGGCGTAAAATCGTCCATTTCTGCGTTGCGAACCTTCACAATTCAATCAGAGGCTCCTTAGCCCACAGGTGGTGGTAAAGGAGTCAGTTGATCCAGGTCACGCAGGGCCTCGAACAGTTTTCGCCGCTGCCGCTTGTCAACGGGCTGTTTTTTCTGGCACTGGCGAAGAATCTGCCTCAGGTTTTGCAGGGCATCGGGCTGCCCACAGGCATAAAGGGCTTCCAGCCTGGAGGGGTCTTCCAGAAGGGCATCGACCCAGCGTTGCAGCAAATCGCCCCGAGCCGCGCGAGCCTTTTCCTCGGCCTCCTGCTGGGCAATGGTGGCCAGAATATGCTCGGGTTCGTTGTTAAGCAGTAATTTGGCCAGAAACTGCACTTCGCGTTTTTTGGCAATGTGACTCTTGATGCGCCGCGTTTTGGCGATGGTATCAAGAATTTTCTGGCTTAGCGGCAGACTGGCCAGCCACTCGGGCTTGCCGTCCAGCAATTGCAGGGCCAGATCCTGCATGCTGCGGGCATAATTTTTTTGTTGGGTTTTGCTGGCAAAAGCCGGCGTATCCGGTGAATCTTGATGATGGGAATCAGACATGAACAAGGCGCTTAGTGAGAATCAGGAAATGCAGAAGAAAATTGAACAAGCCAGGGGCATTGTTGCAGATGTATTGGAAACAGTAAAGTGCTCCGGGGCTTTTCAGGCCGAGGTGGCTTATGCCCAAGGCAGTGGCCTGTCGGTCAGCACCCGTCGTGGACAGGTTGATACCGTGGAACACAATGACGATCGATCCCTGTCGGTCACCGTTTATTTGAAAAACAATTCCGGCGACGGACTCAGCAAGGGGTCGGCCAGTAGCGCCATTCTCGACCCCGATGCCATTGCCCTGACCATCGATAAAGCCATGGCCATCGCCGCGCTCACCGAGCCTGATCCCTACATGGGCCTGGCTGATAAATCGCTGCTGGCCAGTGAATTCCGTGAACTGGGCACCTGGCAGCCACAGGCGGCCACGGCACAGGGCCTGATCGAGCGGGCGCTGGAAGCCGAGGCCGCGGCCAGTGCAGCAGGCGCCACGGTGGACCAAAGTGCCGTACAGCTTGGCGAATCCTTCTCTGTTTATGGCAACAGCCACGGTTTTCTGGCTCACCACACTGGCAGCAATGCCTCGGCCTCGGTGGTGGCCCTGGCCGAGCAGGACGGCGCCATGGAAAGGGATTATTGGTGGGACGCCACGCGGCAGGTCAACACGTTGCTATCCGCACAGGAAATTGGCCAGAAAGCGGCCCGCCGTACCCGGCGGCGGCTGGGTGCCCGCAAGGTGGCCTCCGGCGCTTACCCGGTGCTTTTTGAAGCGCCGGTGGCGAAAACGCTGGTGGGGCATCTGTTGCAGGCTATCAGTGGATCAGCCCTGTATCAGGACGCCAGTTTTCTCAAGGGTGCGCTGGGCGAGCCGATTTTCCCCCAGTGGTTGACCATTCAGGAAGACCCGTTTTTACCCGGCGGTTTTGCCAGCCGTAACTATGACGCCGACGGCGTTCAAACCCGTGCCCGCTCCCTGATTGAACGCGGGGTATTAGCCGGTTATCTGTTATCCAGCTATGCAGCGCGTCGGCTGGGGCTGGAGACCACCGGCAACGCCGGTGGCTCGCATAATGTGCTGGTGCAGCCCAATGCCGGTGATTTGTCAGAGCTGCTGCAACAAATGGGCACCGGCTTGCTGGTTACCGAAGTCATGGGTCAGGGAATCAACCTGGTAACGGGTGATTATTCCCGCGGCGCCAGCGGTTTCTGGGTCGAAAATGGCCAGATTCAGTATCCGGTGAACGAAATCACCGTGGCCGGCAACCTCAAAGACCTGTATGCCAGCCTGCAAGCGGTGGGCAGCGATGTGGACAAACGCAGCAAAATCCAGACCGGTTCCTGGCTGTTTGATCGCATGGCAGTGGCTGGAGAAGGCTGAGCCGGGCCCAAAGCGGTTTCCGCTCCACTTTAGCCGCTCATTTCGCGTTTTTCTGCCGAGCGGCAAAAGCCGCCAGCTGTTCGTCGCTGGCCGGTGGCTGGTATATATTAACCCGGCACCATAATACGACACGTTCAGAGCCACAAGCCTCTTCCCTTTCAAGGCGCGTGCCGCCGGTAAGGGTGCTCCCTTGCCAAGACGCGCAACACGGAAAGGGGTGAGGCTTGTGGCTCCTCTCTGATTGGTTTGAAAAGAAAGGCCGTGCTGTGCGCGCCCGCGAACTACGTTATCGAAACTTGCTGTAGGACTACTACAGCGGCGTTTCGAGGCCTTGCCGCGAACACGCACAGTACGGCTGAATATGTCGTATTATGGTGCCGGGTTAATCCTGGCTTTCCACTCGCTGTAGGGCATGCCATAGATTTTCTCGCGTGCGGCTTCCTTGTCCAATCCTATGCCTTGTTTGGCCGCGGCTTCCTGCCACCAGTCGGCTGGGGGAAGCTCTGATCGAATCGTGAACTCGCCTCTCATACCTTAACTGTCCGATAACTGTGTTGAAGTCCTGGCCAATAGCCAGCTATTGGCTCCGAACTTCGCCTGGTTCTCGACCATTTCAGGCATAAGTTGCTTCGTCCAGATTCAATCAGAGCTTCCCAGGCTGTTGCGGAAGGAAACCGGCCAGAATCATCAGATCGATATTTTGCACGTCCTTGTTGTTGTCCAGGTGCTGCAAGAGGCGATCAAGCACAGCGGCCTTGATGGCATTTTCCTGTTCCGGGGTGAGGTCTTCGCTCATGTTCGGGTCTCCAAATCGTGAGATAATAGCTACCGTTATTTTCTCACACACAGGCAGTTTCAGCATGAGTGCACAGATTCTGGACGGCAAAAAAGTGTCTTCCCAGCTTATCGACAAAATCCGTCAGAAAGTGGACGCGCGCGTGGCCGCCGGACACGCAGCACCAGGTCTGGCGGTGGTGCTGGTGGGTGATGATCCGGCCTCCCAGGTTTATGTTCGCAACAAGGTTCGGGCCTGTGAAAAAGCCGGCATTCGTTCCCTGTCCTGGCGCCTGCCACGCACGGTTTCAGCTCATGAGCTGTATGCCCTGATTGACGAACTGAACGAGAACCCGGAAGTGGACGGCATTCTGGTGCAATTGCCTTTGCCCGAACACATCAACGAAACCGAAGTCACCAACCGCATTCTGCCACACAAGGACGTGGACGGTTTTCATGCTGAAAACGTCGGTCATTTGGCTTTGCGCCAACCGGGCTTGCGACCGTGCACGCCACGCGGGGTCATGACCTTGCTGGACCACTATGGCATTAATCCCAAAGGTCAGCATTGCGTGATCGTGGGCGCGTCCAATATCGTGGGCCGGCCGCTGGTGCTGGAAATGCTGTATGCCGGCGCCACCACCACCTGTTGCCACCGTTTTACCCGCGATCTGGCCGAGCACGTACGCAGCGCTGACATTCTGTGCGTGGCCGTGGGCAAGCCGGGTATCGTTAACAGCGACTGGATCAAGCCCGGTGCCGTGGTGGTGGATGTGGGCATCAACCGCAAGGCGGATGGTTCCCTGTGTGGGGACGTGGATTTTGACTCGGCGGCGGCCAGGGCCGCCTGGATTACCCCGGTGCCCGGTGGGGTTGGCCCCATGACGGTCGCCACCCTGATGCAAAACACGTACGAAGCCAGTCTGCTGAATTCGCAACAAGGTTGATTCGTTTTCCGTTTTTTTCGGCGGCTTCTCGATTGTGCGGGCTTGTAGAGGCTTGGCGGGTTTAAATGGCCTGTCCGAGCAGGCCCTGAACGTGCCCGGGCAGCTTATGCCTTGTCGCTGCTTTCCTGACCCGAGTTGTCTTTGAGCTTGTTGGCAATGGCGCTTAAGGCGCGGTCGAACAGCGGGATCTGTTCAAGGATGCGCGCCTTGCCAGAACGCAGATCGGCAGCCAGTCCAGCCGGTGATTTATCCATGACTTTCAGGCCGCGGGCATTCACAAACAGCAACTTGCCACTAATGGGGCTGATCCAGGACAGCTTGGCGCGCAGGGTCTTGCCTTCGCTGTTGGTGAATTCAAACCAGGTGCCCACTTCCAGTTTTTCCACCGTTTCGTTGTGTTCGTCGGTTTCAATTTCTTCGTCGTCGGTGTCTTCAGACAGCACAATTTCCTGAATAAAACTCTGCACTTCGGAAGGTTCAGCCTCATTGTCGGCAATTTGCAGGATGTCTTCCGGCGCAATGAATTCCAGCTCCTCGTCGATTTCGCCGGCTTCAATGCCGTTGATGCTGGCCAGGTACTGGTACAGTTCTTCTGCCTGTTCGCGAATGTCCTTTTCCGGCACCGCCACCAGTTCCAGGCCATCGGCAAATTCTTCCATCAGGCGTTTCAGGTCCACTTCGGTGATGTTGACAATGTGCGCCGGATCCGCGTATTCGGCCAGTTTTTGGGCAAAAGTAACCTGTTGCTGGAACTCGTCGGAATCTTCGCCGTGGCGCAGGTGCATCAGGATCAGTACATTGGCCCATGGCTTGACCAGAATGTCGCGCACAAGATCAGGCAGGGTATGGTCCTGCATCACATCCACCAGCACGCTGGCTGCGGTCTGTTTGGCCTTCTTGACCTTCTCCCGGCCCAAAGTGGCTTCGGTGACGCGTTTTTCGGCCACCACGGCACGTTTCTTGCGCCGCTCAAGAAACCGCTTAAGGTCGTCATTAAGCTGTTCAAACAGGCTCAGGTCATCGTCGTAATCATTCAGCACCGTGTTGGTGATTTCAGTGATTTTTTCAATGAACTGCCCTTTGGGATCGCTTTCTTCGGTCCAGCTCACCGAGGCGGTGGAGAGCGTGTCCAGCAGCTGTCGCGCCGGGTGTTCCTTGTTGGCAAACAGGTGGCGATCCTGCAGGGCAACTTTCAGGTAAGGAATTTGCAAACGCGCCAGAATGGCCTGTATTTCCGGTGGCAGGTTGCGGTCTTCAACCAGAAACTGAAACAGCATGCCGACCAGGTCGATGACGTCTTCGTCGGCCCGGTCCACGTGTTTTTCATCCACGGAATCGTCCAGCTGCCGGAGCTGTTTCAGCAGTTCCTCCTTGATGGCTTCGGGTGACTTGTCGCTTTCTGTGCTGCTGGCGGTTTGTAACAGGCTGAGCGCGTTGATCAGCAAGCCCATGTCGATGGGCGTGCCAGTGGGCGCGCCGCCTTCTGCCACCGTGGCCACAGCCCGGCTGGCCAGGGCGGATGAAATGGCCTGAAAGTTGGGATCAACCGGATAACTGACGCCGGTGGGCATCAGGTTGTACCCACCAGGAACACCCGCAGGCATGGTACCTGCACCCGCAGGTTGGTCTCCCGGCACCAGGCCGGCTTCGGCCGGTATCGCGCCGGCTGGCATGGCCCCGGCCGGGCCATGATAACCCCTGGCCGGGTTGCGACCCATGTTGAATTTGATGGTCGGGCAGACGCCGTGTTCAGCCAGGTATTGGTTGATTTCGCCATAGGGCTGGTGCAAGCCGGCAATCAGGTGGCGTTCAAACAGCTTGTAAAGGATGAGTCGGATCTGGATGTCTGCTTCCAGTTCCTGCATGGATTCGGCAAAGGATTTGACAATCGCAAACGGGCCCAGGGGAAGTTTTTTATTGTCCAGTTCCGAACCCCCACCCAGCAGCGCAAACCGTTTTTTCAGGGCAAACAAGGGCTGGTGGTAGGCAGTTTCGGCTTTGGCAATGAGGTTGTCGATGGCCAGGTTTTCTTCCAGGTCTTCATCGTCAACCAGTGACAGGTCTTCACTCAAGGCATTTGGCGTGGCGCTGGGGAAAAACTCCAGTTGACCGCGTTTGAAATCGGCAAAGACTTTTTCCAGCCGCTCGGCAAAAAGGCGCGTCATCAGGCCCTTTTTCTTGCGGATCTCGCGCATGCCATCAAAAAACAGGGTTTGCTGGCGGTTGGTTTCAGCTTTTTCGGCCAGGTCAAACAGGGTGTCATCAAGGCCATCGTAAAAGGCATCGATTTGTGGGCGGATCAGGGTCAGGAACTTACTCTTGGTCTTGCCCAGCAGGTTGTCCAGGTTCAGGTTTTCTTTTTTGTCGCGAATATTGACGATTTTTTCATCGCCGCTGTTCGGGGAGTTATTTTTATTATCCGAATTGCTCATGACCGAGTTGTTCCAGTAGGGTTCTCCGGGGTGCCGCAGTGGAACCACGGGCTGGCAGGCAAACAGGCACCTGCTTACCAAGCCAGTTTATCATTTTTTTTCGCTTTTCGTGTGCGCCAGGTCACAAACCGGCGCTTGACAGTGACACCATATGGCCAAGACCGCGAGGCTCTGTTTGACAGTGTCTGTGATAAAACGCGGCACAGGCGCCAGAAAAACTGCCAAATGGCATTTCTCAAACGGGTTTTGGCATGGCATTTTTGCCAGGCTGGCAGTATAGTTGGGTTCCCTTTTTCTATTCCATTAATCCGTGAGCGTTGTTACATGATAAAACCGGAAGATTTCCGCAAGCGCCGACAACAGCTGCTGAAAACCCTGGGTGATGGCGCCATTGCCATTTTGCCTAGTGCCGAAGAAAAAATCCGCAACGGCGACGTGCACTACCCGTTCCGGCAGGACAGCGATTTCTGGTACCTGACCGGCTTCCCCGAACCTGAGGCCGTGTTGGTGCTGTGCCATGGCTGTGCCGATGGCGAACACATTCTGTTTTGCCGCGAGGCCGACCCCGTGAAAATGATCTGGGACGGCCCCATGCTGGGGACTGAAGGTGCCAGGGAGCAATTGCTGTTTGACGCGGTTTATGACATCAAGGATATTGATGCCATTATGCCCGGCTTGTTGAAAGGGCGGGAGCGGATCTGTTACCCGGTGGGTAAGGATCAGGCCTTTGACCTGAAAATACTGGGCTGGAACAAGGCGGTGGAAACGCGCAAGGGCGAAAAAAGCCAGGCACCGGAAAAATTCACCAACCTGCTGCACCACGTGCACGACATGCGTTTGTACAAAAGCCGTGACGAAGTGCGCTGCATGAAAAAGGCCGCTGACATCGCCGCCGAAGCCCATCAGCGCATGATGCTGGCCACGGCGCCGGGAAAGAACGAAAGTGACCTGTTGGCCGAATACCTGCACACACTGGCCAGCCACCAGTCAGAGCCCAGTTACACGCCCATCATTGGCGGTGGCACCAATGCCTGTGTCCTGCATTACGTGAAAAACGACCAGCCGCTGCGTGATGGTGATCTGGTGCTGGTGGATGCCGGCGCCGAATACGACCTCTATGCCAGCGACATCACCCGCACCTTTCCGGTGAATGGTCGCTTCAGCGATGCCCAGCGGGCTTTGTACGAGCTGGTGCTGGCAGCGCACAGCGCGGCGGTGGAGCAGGTTCAACCGGGTCATCAATGGAACCGGCCTCACGATGCCGCCGTCGAGGTCATCGCCCGGGGCCTGCTTGACTTGGGGCTGTTGAAAGCACCGCTGGAACAGGTGCTGGAAGACCGGCTCTATGCGGAATTCTTCATGCACAAGACCGGCCACTGGCTGGGCCTGGACGTGCACGACTGCGGTGACTATCAGGTGGATGGCCTGTGGGTGGAAATGGAACCGGGCATGGTGTTGACCATCGAACCGGGCATTTACGTCTCGCCCCAGGCCAAGGTGGACAGGAAATGGCGCGGCATCGGCATTCGCATCGAGGATGACGTGCTGGTTACGCGCAAGGGGCCACAGATTCTCAGCAACAAAATTCCACGAGACATCGAATCCATCGAAAAACTGATGCAGGCTGGCTAAACCCGGCTTGAAGGCTGTTTGACCAGGCCACGGGTTGCCCCTGTGGCATTAACACTCGATATGACTGAAAGATTGATTTAGGGAAGCTCTGATTGAATCTGGCGCGAGCAGATTGTCGTGTAAAATTGTTCAGTTCAAGGCGCAAGCCGCACGCAATAACAAGGCTATTGTGAAGGTTTGCAACGCAGAAATGGACGATTTGACGCCACAAGATGCCGTGTCACGATTCGATCAGAGCTCCCTTATTAAACCAACCACCAAAACACGGGGACACACCATGAAAAATCACGCCATGACTTCTTTTGCCCGCCTGCTGGGCCTGTCTGCGCTGCTGTCAGCCTCTCTGGCCGCTGCCGATAATCTGGTACTGCATTGCGGCCACGTCATTGATCCGGTGGCCGGAAAAGTGCTGGATAACCAGCGCATTGTCATCAAGGACGGGCGATTCAGCGAGATTGGCCCGTGGCAAGCGGATGCCAGCGACACGGTACGGGATTATTCGGACGCCTGGTGCCTGCCGGGGTTGATTGACATGCACACCCACCTGTCCGGCCAGTTCAGCAAGGATTCCTACCGGGAAAAATTCACCAAAAACCCGGCGGATGTGGCGTTTGATTCGGCTGTCTACGCAGGCCGCACCCTGGATGCCGGATTTACCACCGTGCGAGATCTGGGCGATTCCTTCAATGTCACCGTGGCCCTGCGCAATGCCATCCGGCAGGGCAAGGTGCGCGGGCCGCGCATTTTTACCGCCGCCAAGTCACTGGCCACCACCGGCGGCCACGCCGACCCCTCCAACGGTTACCGGCAAGGCCTGTGGCCCCACGTGGTGCCCGAACAGGGCGTGCTGGATGGCCCCGACGAGGCCCGCAAGGCCGTGCGTCAGCGTTATAAGGACGGCGCCGACCTGATCAAGATTACGGCCACCGGCGGCGTGCTCAGTGAAGCCGCCAGTGGTGATAACGCCCAGTTCCAGCCCGATGAGCTGCGGGCCATTATCGAAACCGCGCACGATTACGGTTTCAGGGTGGCGGCCCATGCCCACGGCAAGGAAGGCATGAAGCGCGCCATTGTTGCCGGTGTCAACAGCATCGAGCATGGCACCTATCTGGACGATGAAATCATTCGCCTGATGAAAAAACACGGCACCTACCTGGTGCCCACCTTGCTGGCCGGGGACTGGGTCACGCAAAAAGCGAAGGTGCCGGGCTTTTTCCCGCCCGTGGTGGCACGCAAGGCCGCCACCATTGGCCCGGTGCTGGCCTCGGCCTTTGCCAAGGCGCACGACAAGGGAGTCAAAATCGCTTTTGGCACCGACAGCGGGGTTTCGGCCCATGGCGATAACGCGCAGGAATTTGCTTTGATGGTCAAAAATGGCATGACACCCATGGAAGCCATTCAGGCCGCCACCATCAATGCGGCGGACTTGCTCGGTCAGGGCCAGCAACTGGGTGCCATCAAGCCCGGCTTCCATGCCGACTTGGTGGTGGTCAAGGCCAACCCGCTGGAAGACATTACTGCCTTGCAACAGGTGCATTCGGTGTTTAAAAACGGTAAACAGGAGAAATAACATGCGCGAATACCCGCTGACCTATTTTGACGGAGACCAGGAACTGGAAGCCTGGGTGGTGGAACCCAAAAACGCCCAACCGGGCAAGACGCCGGTGGTGATGATTGCGCACATGTGGTCTGGCCGTGTGCCGTTTGTGGAAGACGTGGCGCGTGCCATGGCCGCCAAGGGCTACATCGGCTTCGCGCTGGACATGTACGGCAAGGGCAAGATTGGCCACAGCGTCGATGAAAACATGGCCTTGATGATGCCCTTCATGGAAAACCGTGCGCTCATGCAGCGGCGCATGCTGCTGGCATTAAAAGCCGCCCGCAGCCTGCCGGTGGCGGACAAGGACCGCATTGCCGCCATTGGCTACTGCTTTGGCGGTCTGTGCGTGCAGGACCTGGCTCGTGTCACCGATCAGGTGCGCGGTGTCTGCAGCATTCACGGCCTGATGAAAAAGCCCGATAATATCGATCAGGGCCTGTGGAAAGCCATGGCCCTGTTTCTGCACGGCGATGCCGACCCCATGGTGTCGCTGGACGACTGGCTGGCCTTGCGTGAGGAGCTGAACAAGGCCGGTTGCGACTGGCAAAAACATGACTTTGGCGGTGTCATGCACGCCTTTACCAACCCTGAAGCCAATGACCCGGAACTGGGCACGGTTTACGACCCCAAAGCCGATCGCCGCAGCCAAATTCTTCTGGATCAATTCTTACAGGAGTGTTTTCAATGAGTCACCAGACCAAGCCGTTTTTTCAACCGGCCAAAGCCGCCAAACTGGCCCTTTTTCTGCTTATTATTCTGGGGGGCGCTATCTGGTTGGGGAAAGGTTTTTTCGACCAATCCGCCAACCGCGAGGCCATGCCAGAAAAGCAGGTGCTGGCAGAAAATACTGCCCATGCGCCAGAGGCCCAGACTAAACAGGCCAAAAAAACCCGGCCTGCGCGCACCGAAGCGCAAAAGGCGCGTCAGGTGTATCGTTGGTACGACGAGCAGCAGCTCAAGCTCAACCCCTTGTCGGCCACTTTTCGGGGCGATCATCGCTACGATGACCAGTTACCCAATTTTCTTGGTGCCCAGTGGCGTGCCAAAGCCAGAAAACTGGAAGAAGACGCCTTGAAGCGCATCCAGAAAGTGGATCGCAAGGCCTTGCCACACAGCGAACAGACCTCTTACGACCTGTTTGTGGCCAAACGCAAAAACGCGCTGGAAGGCTTCCTGTACCCCGACCACTTGATGCCCATCAATCAGTTTTACTCCTTGCCGAATCAATTTGCCATGCTGGGTTCTGGTTCCCAGGCGCAGCCTTTCAAAACCGTCCAGGATTACCAAAACTGGCTCAAGCGCATGGACGGCGGCGTGGTCTTGCTGGATCAGGCCATTGCCAACATGAAGGAAGGCCAGGCCAAGGGCTATTCCCAACCCAAGGTGCTCATGCAGCGGGTGTTGCCGCAACTGGAGGCCCTGCTCACCGACAAGGTGGAAGACAGCCTGTTCTGGCAGCCAGTCAAAAACATGCCGGCGGATTTTTCCGATGAAGACAAGGCCCGATTGACGGCCGCCTATCGTCAGAAGCTGACCGAGAAAGTCATTCCGGCCTATCAGCGGCTGTATGACTACATCAAGAACGACTACCTGCCCAAGGCGCGTGACACATATGGCCTGTACGACGTGCCCCAAGGCAAGGACTGGTACGCCTACAAGGTCAAAACCATCACCACCACCGATTACACGCCAGAACAGATTCACGAAATTGGCAAGCAGGAAGTTAAACGCATTCACCAGCAAATGCGCGACATCATGCAGCGGGTGGGTTTTACCGGCAGCCTGCAGGAATTTTTCGAATTCACCAAGAACGATCCGCAGTTTCATTTCAAGAGCAAGGAGGAACTGCTGCAGGCCTATGCTGACCTGAAAGACCGGATTAATGCCAAAGTACCGGAAATCTTTGAAATTTTTCCCAAGGCCGACTTCGAAATCCGCCCGGTGGAAGCTTTCCGCGAAAAATCCGCCTCTGGCGCCTCCTACCAGAGCCCGTCGGCCGATGGCAAACGCCCCGGCGTTTTTTATGTCAACACCTACGACCTGAAGGCGCGGCCAAAATGGGGCGTGGAAAACCTCTACCTGCATGAAGCCGTCCCGGGCCATCATTTTCAGCTTTCCATTCAGCAGGAATTGCCCAATCTGCCCAATTTCCGCAAATTCGGTGGCTACACCGCGTTTGTGGAAGGCTGGGCGCTGTATTCCGAAGGACTGGGCAAGGAGCTGGGTGTGTATCAGGATCCCTACAGCGAATTTGGCCAGTTAAGCGCCGAACTGTGGCGGGCCATCCGGCTGGTGGTGGATACAGGCATTCACCAGTTTGGCTGGTCGCGCGACAAGGTGCTGGAATACATGTACGCCAACGCCCCGGTTGTGGAAGCCCGCGCGGTGTCCGAGGCCGAACGCTTCATGGCCATTCCCGGTCAGGCACTGGCTTACAAGATCGGCCAGATGAAAATCAGGCAGTTACGCGAAAAGGCCGAAAATGAACTGGGTCAGGACAAGTCCGTGGTCAAGGGCTTCCACACCCAGGTGCTGAATGAAGGCGCGGTGCCGCTGGATTTTCTCGAGCAGAAAGTTAACCGCTGGATTGCGGACAAGAAGGCCGAACAGGCCGCCTCTGCTTCACACCCGAACACGCCGTGAGTCAGTGCATGGACACCGGTTTCTGGATCGAGAAGTGGCAGCAGCGGCAGATTGGCTTTCATGAGGGCCGCCCCAATGCCTCGCTGCAACAGTGGTTTCATGCCATGCGGCTTGCTCCTGGCGATCACGTGTTTGTGCCCCTGTGTGGCAAAAGCCAGGATTTGCTGTGGTTGCTGGGGCAGGGTGTGCGGGTCACCGGCTGTGAGTGTTCACCGCTGGCCGTGAATGAGTTTTTTGCCGAAAACGACTTGCGGCCACAAAGCCGCGAGGCCGCATCCGGTCATGTTGTTCATGATTGCGGCGAGCTGAGTTTATGGCAGGGGGATTTTTTCTCTCTGCCGGCTGCGGTGCTGAACGACGCCGATGGCGTGTATGATCGCGCGGCCCTGATTGCCTTGCCGCCGGACATGCGGCAAGGCTATGTGCAGAAATTCCGGCAGGAACTCCGACCCGGCACGCCCACACTGCTGGTGACGCTGGATTTCCAGCGCGATCCGGCTGCCTGTAACAACTACCAAGGCCCGCCATTTCCGCACACCGACGCCATGGTGCAAGCACAGTACCGGGACTTTTCTTCCATCCGGAAACTCGGCCAGCGCGATATTCTCGCCAACGAACCCAAATTCCGCGCCCAGGGCGCCACCAGTGTTTATGAAAAAACCTGGCTTATCCACCGCTAGGGAGCCTCTTGATAAAACCGAAAAAAAGGGCCAAGCGGCCCTTTTTTGTTGCCTGTGGAGTGGCTTTCGGGTCAGAGCGTGACCAGCTCCATAAACTCGGTAATGGGGCGCTGGGCGAATTCGGCCTGATCCTTGGTCAATTCCAGGATTTTTCTGACTTTTTTGGCAGACAGGTGGCTGGCAATGGCGTCTTCGAATTTTTTTAGCAACACGGGGATGCCTTCTTCGCGCCGCAGGCGGTGTCCGATGGGGTAGTTGATTTCAATCCGGTCGGTGCTGCTGCCGTCCTTGAAAAAGATCTGGATGGCGTTGCCGATGTAGCGTTTGTCCGGGTCGAAATATTCTTCGGTGAATTTCGGGTTTTCCACCACTTCCATCTTCTCGCGCAAGGCGTCAATGCGTGGGTCGCAGGCCACCTCGTCTTCATAATCGGCAGCCGTCAGGCGGCCATGCACCAGCGGCACGGCAACCATGTATTGAATGCAGTGGTCGCGGTCGGCGGGGTTGTCCAGTGTGCCGGTTTTGTCGATGATGCGCACGCCGGCTTCCTGGGTTTCGATTTTGATTTTTTCGATCTCGTCCAGGCGGTCCTTGACTTCCGGATGCAATTTCATGGCCGCTTCCACGGCGGTTTGGGCATGAAACTCGGCCGGGAAGGAGATTTTGAACAACACGTTTTCCATCACGTAGGAATCGTAGCCGCGCGGAAAGGAAAATTCCTTGCCCTTGAACAGCACGTCATAAAAGCCCCAGCCCTTGGCCGACAGCGCCGAGGGATACCCCATTTCACCGGTCAGGGCAATCAGGGCCAGTTGCACCGCACGGCGGCAGGCATCGCCAGCGGCCCAGCTTTTGCGCGATCCGGTGTTGGGCGCGTGGCGGTAGGTGCGCAAGGCGCCGCCGTCGATCCAGGCGTTGGAGACGGCATTGATGATTTCTTCGCGGGTTCCACCCAGCATGTGCGTGACCACGGCGGTGGAGGCCACCCGCACCAGCAACACATGGTCCAGCCCGACGCGGTTGAAGCTGTTTTCCAGCGCCAGAATGCCCTGTATCTCGTGCGCCTTGATCATGGCTGTGAGCACGTCGTGAACGGTCAGTGGCTCCTTGCCCTGATCTTCGCGCTGGCGGGAAATGTAATCGGCCACGGCCAGAATGGCGCCAAGATTGTCGGAAGGGTGGCCCCATTCGGCGGCCAGCCAGGTGTCGTTAAAGTCCAGCCAACGAATCAATGCTCCGTTGTCAAAGGCACCTTTGACCGGATCCAGTTCGTACGGAGTGCCCAAAACGCGGGAGCCGTTTTCCAGCGTGGCGCCGGGCACCACCGGGCCAAGCAGCTTGACGCATTCGGGGAATTTCATCGCCAGCATGGCACAGGCGGTGCTGTCCAGCAGGCAGTAGTGAGCGGTTTTATACGCTTCTTCGCTGTCAATGGTGCGGTTAATGACGTAATCGGCGATGTCCACCAGCACCTGATCGGGTTCTGGGCGTTTGGCGGAACGGATATCGACTGAACTCATGGAATGGCTCCTGTATGGGTTGCGGTTAGGGGAACCTCTGATCGAATCGTGAACTCGCTTCTCACACCTGAAATGTCCGATAACTGCGTTGAAGTCCTTGCCAATAGCTCGCTATTGGCTGCGAACTCCGCCTTGTTCTCGACCATTTCCGGCATAACCTGCTTCGTCCAGATTCAATCAGAGCTTCCTTAGTGGCGTTCTTCAATGGGGGTGACACGGCGCGGTTCCGGCCCGACGTATTCGGCATTGGGACGGATAATGCGGTTATTGGCGCGCTGCTCCATCACGTGGGCAGCCCAGCCGGTGACGCGTGACATGACAAAAATGGGCGTGAACAACTTGGTGGGTATGCCCATGAAATGGTAGGCCGAAGCGTGGAAGAAGTCGGCATTGGGGAACAATTTCTTTTCTTCCCACATGGTCTTTTCCACTTCGACGCTGACCGGATAAAGCACCGTATCGCCCACTTCTTCGGCCAGTTTTTTTGACCAGCTCTTGATGATGGCATTGCGTGGGTCGCTGGTGCGGTACACGGCGTGGCCAAAGCCCATGATGAGTTCCTTGTTGGCCAGTTTGTCAAGAATCGCCTGGCGGGCTTCTTCGGGTGAGTTCCACTGTGCAATCATGTCCATGGCCGCTTCGTTGGCGCCACCGTGCAGCGGGCCGCGCAGGGCGCCAATGGCTGCGGTGATGCACGAGTGCATGTCCGACAGGGTGGAAGCCACCACGCGGGCGGTGAAGGTGGAGGCATTGAATTCATGTTCGGCATACAGAATCAGGGACACGTCCATGACCCGCTCGTGCAGCGGGTTGGGTTTTTCACCGCGCAACAGGTGCAGAAAATGCCCGCCAATGGTGTCGTCATCGGTTTCGGTTTCAATGCGCACGCCGTCGTGGGTAAAGCGGTACCAGTAGGCAATGATGGACGGGAACACAGCCAGCAGGCGATCGGCCACGTCGTGCTGTTGAGAGAAGTCTTTTTCCGGTTCCAGATTGCCCAGAAAAGAACAGCCGGTGCGCATCACGTCCATGGGGTGGGCGTCGGCCGGGATCATTTCCAGTGCGGCTTTAAGTTCTTCTGGCAGGCCACGCAGGGATTTGATTTTGGCCCGATAGGCTTCCAGTTGCTCGCGGGTGGGTAATTCGCCATAAAGAATCAGGTAGGCCACTTCCAGAAACTCGGCCTTGTCGGCCAGTTCCGCGATGTCGTAGCCGCGATAGGTCAGTCCGGTGCCGGAAACACCCACGGTGCACAATTCGGTTTGTCCGGCAATTTGCCCGCGCAAGCCGGCGCCTCCAATTTTCTTTTCAGCCATGATGATCTCCTCTTGCTGAGGCCCGGCGCAGTAATGTCACCGGGCGGGTCTTCAAGGGCAGCGATTAATCACTGTCCTTGCTGAATAATTCGTCGAGTTTTTGTTCGTAGGCGTGGTAGTCGAGGTAACCATACAGTTCCTCGCGGGTTTGCATTAGCGGCAACACGTCGTGCTGATGGCCTTTTTCGAGAATGGACTGGTACACGGTCTCGGCCGCCTTGTTCATGGCCCGGTAGGCGCTGCAGCAGTAAAGCACCATGTCCACGCCCACTTCAGCCAGTTGCTCGCTGGTATACAGCTCGGTTTTGCCGAATTCGGTGATATTGGCCAGAATGGGCACCTTGACGGCCTGCTTGAATTGTCGGTATTGCGCCAGGCTTTGCACTGCTTCGGGGAAAATCATGTCGGCACCGGCTTCCACGCAGGCCACGGCCCGTTCGATGGCCTTGTCCATGCCTTCCACGGCCAGGGCGTCGGTGCGTGCCATGATGACAAAGCTGTCATCGGTGCGCGCATCCACGGCTGCCTTGATGCGATCCACCATTTCCGCTTGCGACACGATGGCCTTGCCGGGGCGGTGTCCACAGCGTTTCTGGGCCACCTGGTCTTCAATGTGGGTGGCTGCCGCGCCGGCCTTGATCAGTGACTTAACCGTGCGGGCGATGTTAAAAGCACCGCCAAAACCGGTGTCCGAGTCCACCAGCAATGGCAGTTCGGAGGCGTCGGTAATGCGCCACACGTCAATCAGTACGTCATGCAGGTCGCTGATGCCCAAGTCCGGCATGCCCAGTGAATTGGCCGCCAGTCCACCGCCGGAGAGGTAAATAGCCTGATGGCCGATCTGCTCGGCCATGCGTGCGGTGTAGGCATTGATGGTGCCGACAATTTTCAGGGGCTGGTTGTTTTTAACGGCCGCACGAAAGCGCTGGCCCGGCGTGCTACGGGTAATGGTCATGGCTATTCACGCAAAAAGAAAGGCGGCCGGCATTATATCACCGGCCACCGGATGAGACTAATTAGTGGCGGCTAATAAACTCTAGGGAAGCGCTGATCGAATCGCGAACTCTCTTCTCACACCTGAAATGTCCGATAACTGCGTTGAAGTCCTTGCCAATAGCCCGCTATTGACTGCAAACTTCGCCTTGTTCTCGAACATTTCCGGCATAAGCTGCTTCATCCAGATTCAATCAGTGCTTCCCTTGCTATATTCCCGTCACAATGCGCTTTCAGGCGTTTTTTTGCGGCCCGTGAACCACGCGCCGAGCCCGGCGGTCAGCGCCAGTGTCCAAACAATCAGGGCGCCGCTGGGCAGGTCAAAAACCACTGATAACCACAAGCCCAGGGCATAGCCCAGCAGGCCAATGGCGTAGGCAGTCAGCAGGCGTTTTGTGCCGGATAGCCGAATGGTGGCCAAAGCCGGGATAATCAGGCTGCTGAATACCAGGTACACGCCCACCACCTGCACTGAGGAGGTGACGGCCAGGGCAAACACCGGATAAAACAGGCGTTGCCGCCACTGCACCGGAGCCAGGAACCAGAACAGGGCAATGGCGGCGCTAATCAGGCCCAGCGTGCGCAGTTGGGCCAGGTCGGCCCATAAAATCTGGCCGGTGAGCAGATCCTTGATGTGTTCGCCGCCGTGCGGGTTGTTGGCCAGCAACAGCAATGAGCCGGTGGCCGCCAGCACAAACACCACCCCGATAATGGCTTCCAGCACATCGGCAAAGCGTTTTTCGAGCCAATGAATCAGTGCCGCTCCGGTCAGGGCACTGGCCAGGGCAATGGCCTGAGTGGCCCAGCCATGGGTTTCATACCCCAGCGCGGCGGCCAGAATCAGCCCCAGCCCGGCAATTTGGGCGATGGCCAGGTCCACAAAGATAATGCCACGTTTGAGTACTTCCATGCCCAGCGGCACGTGGCTGAGCAGCACCAGAACGCCAGCGGCAAAAGCCGGCAGCAAGATGCTCAATTCCATGCCTTCAAAGTTCATGGCTGCGCGTCCTTCTGCGGGTTAATGACTTGCGCCTTGAGCAGGGCATCTATGGTGGTGTCATACAGGCTGAACAGATCGGTGGCCTGTTTGTTGCCACCCACCGTAAAGGGCAGCTCCACGGCGGGAATGCCGGTTTTTTCAGACAGCCACCTGGCCGATTTGGGGTTCTGGTAAGCGGCATAAATAATGGCCAACACCGGCTGCTGTTTAGCCACTGACAACAGTTGTCCCAGGTGTGAAGCGGTGGGTGGTATGCCGGGTTTGGGTTCCAGGGTGGCGATTTCGTGCAAGCCCAGCCAGTCTTCCAGGTAGACCCAGCTTTTGTGGTGGGTGATGATGTTTTTACCTTTCAAAGGCTGTGCCCTGGCAGTCCATTTGTCGATGGCCTGCTGCCATTTTTCAGCAAATTCCGTATAGCTTTGTTGGTAATCTGCTGCATTTTTCGGGTCCAGTTGTTGCAGGCGCTGATTCAGGACTTTCGCCACTGTGGCCAGGCGACGCGGATCGGTCTGGATGTGCGGGTTGCCCGCCGCGTGAATATCGCCGGCGCTGCGATCCAGCTGCTGGGGCTTGTCCAGCAACGGCACAAAGGCCGTGGCCATAAAATAGCCCGGTTGCCCGGGTTGAATGCGGGCATTGCCGGCCTTGCGCAGCAATACCGGCAGCCAGCCAATTTCCAGATCTGCGCCGGTGCAAATCAGCAAATCGGCATTGCGCAGTTTGGCAATCAGGCTCGGGCGCGCCTGAATGTAGTGCGGGTCCTGTTTGCCGTGCGTGGCAGAAAAGGCCTTGATGTGTTTACCACCCAACTCGGTGGCCAGCGCGGCCCATTCGGGCTCGCAGGCAAAAACACGGAGTTTGGCGTTGGCCGCCGTGGTCATGAATAGGCCAGCCAGCATAAAAAAAACAATCACAAGTGTTTTGGTTTTCATGAGTCTCACTCCGCTATCAGTATTGGTGGGCGCCATGGCTGCCCATGGAAACGGTGTATTGGAAAGTCCATTTGTTGTCTTCAATCAGGCCAGCAGTGCCTGTCGATGAGGTATCCACGGCGTCGTTATATTGCAGGCGCAGGCGGGAAAATTCCGAAGGAATCCATTCCAGCATGGCGCTGACGCGGGTAAAGGCATCGCCATTATCCAGCAAGCCGCTCTCACTCAGCCACTGCGGATTATCGGCCCGGGCATCGGCGTGCACGCGGTCGTAGCGCAGGCCGGTACGCCAGAGGGACGAAACTGCCACACGGCCTGGGCATACCAACCGCTGCGTGTCGCGGCATAGTTTTGTTGCCGGCTGGACTCGGTCAAGTCGCCATTTTCACGGCTGCGCAGGTATTCGAACTGAAGTTTGACGTTCTTTTCCTTGGTGTTGCCCATGGGCGCCCATTTGTAAACCAGGTCCAGGGCGTTGATCCAGGTGTCACCGTTAAATTGCCACGGCGACCCGTTGACTTCGCTGTCTTCGGCTTTGCCATGCCACCACGACAGGCCGGCTTGCCACGAATGGCTGAGGCCAATATCGCCACCACTGGTAATAAACGCGGTTTGTGAAGAC
>WGBZ01000370.1 GCA_015494035.1 Lysobacterales bacterium
CCCTGAAGACATGGCTTTTATCTGCCTGTTTTTTTCCGCGTTTGCCTGCACCCAGCAGGTGGCTGCCTGGTTGTATTGCTTGTTGGTATGGTGATATTCACCCAGGGCAAAACCGGCTTCAATGCGTGATTTGGGGCTTTTCTGCTGAAGCAGAATTCGCTTCAGCGTGCTCGCGTCTTCCTTTTCCAGGTAGCGTCGTTTCAAATTGGCCAGGCCCAGGTAAGCGCTGCTGTTGCCCGGTTGCAACAACAAAACCTGACGATAACATGAAGCCGCTGCTTCGATTTCCCCCAGGCTCTTGTGCACATGGCCCAGATTCAACCAGGCTTGCCAGTAAGACGGTTTTATCTTCACCGCCGCAGCAAAGGCGTCCCGGGCCTTTGTGTACAAGGCTTCAGCCACGTAACTGTTGCCCAAATTGAATGCCACTGCCGGATTATCGGGACTGAGTTTTCTGGCCTCAAGCAAATGTACGCGAGCTTCTTCCAGCCGCCCTGCTTCCCGTTCCACCGAAGCCAGATTGAGCAAGGCCGCGACATTACCCGGTTCCCTTTTGAGTAAGCGTAGCAACAATTCGCGCGCCTTCGCCACCCGACCAAGACGCAGGTGGCACAGCGCCAGCACCCGCACCAGATCGGCATCATTGGGCCATTGCCGCAGGGCCTGCCGCGCACTGGCCAAAGCCTTGGCCCACTGCCCGGTCTGAAATTGCCGAAAGGCTTTCTGCCTGAGTTTATGCGCCTTGCCAGGTGCTTGCATGTCAGAGTTTCCCCTATAGTCCGCTGCCAGTATAATGCCGGGTTTGCCCTTTCAGGAAGCCTCCCGCATGAAAATCATCACGGTCAACACCAATGGCATTCGCGCCGCACAACGCAAGGGTTTTTATCAGTGGCTGGAAAAAGAACGCCCCGATGTGGTGTGTATTCAGGAAACCAAGGCGCAAATCCACCAGTTGCCTGCAGAAACCTTTCAGCCTGATGGCTACCACTGCTTTTTTCACGACGCGGAAAAGAAAGGCTATTCCGGCGTGGCGGTGTTCACCCGGCACCAGCCGGAATCGGTCACGCACGGCATTGGCTGGGAGGAATTTGACCGGGAAGGGCGCTGGCTGGAAGTGGACCTGGGTCATCTCATCGTGATTTCCCTGTACCTGCCCTCGGGTTCAGCCAAGGAAGAACGGCAGGATTTCAAGTACCTGTGCATGGAGCGCCTGGAGGCCGAGTTTGAGCGCCTGAAAGCCACGGGCAAACCATTTGTCATCACCGGTGACTGGAATATCGCGCACAAGAAAATCGACATCAAGAACTGGCGCGGCAACCAGAAAAACTCCGGCTTTCTGCCCGAAGAACGGGCCTGGTTGGACAAGGTGTTTGGCGAAATGGGTCTGGTGGATGCCTTCCGGGTGGTGGATGAGCGCGAACACCAGTACACCTGGTGGTCCAACCGCGGCCAGGCCTGGGCCAACAATACCGGCTGGCGTATTGACTACCATGTGATTTCACCGTGCCTGAAGGACAATGTCAAAACCGCCCGCATCTACAAGGACGAACGGTTTTCCGACCACGCGCCGCTAATTATCGAATACGATTTGTAAACTGAGTAAAAGGGCATTATAAAGGCCGGGGTTTCCGGCCTTTATAAGGATGTTTGGGAGTCAACCCGGGAGATCACCCGGCCTTTTCGATCTTGCCCCAGGAATCGCGCAAGGATTCAATGCGGTTGAATACTGGCACATTGGTTTCGTGCTGGGTGTCACGCACAAAGTAGCCCATGCGCTCAAACTGGTAGCGGGTCGACGCATCGCCTTCAAGCACGGACGGCTCCAGCTTGCAGCCACGCAAAATTTTCAGGGATTCCGGGTTCAGGTCCTGGGTAAAGTCCTCACTGGCCGCCGGGTTTTTGGTTCTGAACAGGCGGTCATAAAGGCGCACTTCCGCATCCACCGCGTGCGGTGCTGACACCCAGTGAATGGTGCCCTTGACCTTGCGACCGTCGGGGGAGTTTCCACCGCGCGTCTGCGGGTCGTAGGTACAACGCAATTCAATCACATTGCCCTCGGCGTCCTTGATCACGTCCGTGCAGGTCACGTAATAGGCATACCGCAGGCGCACTTCGCGCCCGGGCGCCAGACGAAAGAACTTGCGCGGCGCGTCTTCCATAAAATCGCTGCGTTCAACATAAATTTCCCGGCTAAAGGGGATTTCGCGCGTGCCGAAGGACTCATCCTGCGGGTGATTCTTCGCCGTCAGCCATTCGGTTTCGCCTTCCGGGTAGTTTTCGATTACCACTTTCAGCGGCTCCAGCACGCCCATCACGCGCGGCGCGGTGCGGTTCAGCTCATCACGCACACAGCCTTCCAGCACGCTGAGGGGAATGGTGGTTTTGTTTTTGGTCACGTGGGTCACGCGCGCTAGTTCACGAATGGCCTCTGGCGGATAGCCACGACGCCGCATGCCCGAAAGGGTTGGCATGCG
>WGBZ01000371.1 GCA_015494035.1 Lysobacterales bacterium
GCGATGCGGTCAAGAAACCAGCGATCGTGCGAAATGACCAGCGCCGAACCGGCAAAGTTGAGGATGGCTTCTTCCAGCGCGCGCAGGGTTTCCACGTCCAGGTCGTTGGTGGGTTCGTCCAGTAGCAGCACGTTGCCGCCCTGCTTAAGCACCTTGGCCAGTTGCAGGCGGTTGCGTTCGCCGCCGGACAGGTGCTTGACCAGTTTTTGCTGGTCGGAGCCCTTGAAGTTGAACTTGCTCAGCCAGGCCCGGGTAGGAATACTGA
Organism: Lysobacterales bacterium; assembly: GCA_015494035.1. Lineage (GTDB taxonomy): Bacteria > Pseudomonadota > Gammaproteobacteria > Xanthomonadales > Marinicellaceae > S144-45. The sequence goes on from WGBZ01000371.1 coordinate 266, forward strand.
AATTGCCGACCTTGATGACTTCCTCGCCATCGGCCACTTCCTGCCACAGTTGCTTGTCGCCATGCAGGTTTTCGCGGCTCTGGCTGACGTGGGCCAGCTCTACCGTGGGGCCGATGATGACCTCTCCACTGTCGGGTTGTTCCTCACCGGTGATCATTTTGAACAGGGTGGTTTTGCCCGCGCCGTTGGGGCCGATAATGCCCACGATGGCACCGGGTGGCACCTTGAAGCTCAGGTCATCGATCAGCAGCCGGTCTTCAAAGGCTTTGCTGACGTTCTTGAATTCAATCACGGTGTCGCCCAGGCGAGGGCCGGGTGGAATATAAATCTGCTGGGTTTCGTTGCGCTTTTGGAACTCCTTGGATTGCAGCTCTTCAAAGGCGGCCAGGCGTGCCTTGCTTTTGGCGCGGCGTCCCTTGGGGTTGCTGCGTACCCATTCCAGTTCCTGTTTGATGGTGCGCATGTGCGCTTGCTCGGCGCGTTTTTCCTGTTCAAGGCGCTGTTCTTTCTGTTCCAGCCAGGAAGAGTAATTGCCTTTCCAGGGAATACCGTGGCCGCGATCCAGTTCCAGAATCCATTCGGCGGCGTTGTCCAGGAAATAGCGATCGTGGGTCACGGCCACGATGGTGCCAGGAAAGTCTTTCAGGTAGCGTTCCAGCCAGGCAACGGTTTCGGCATCCAGGTGGTTGGTGGGTTCGTCCAGCAACAGCATGTCGGGATTGGACAGCAGCAGCTTGCACAGGGCGACGCGCCTTTTTTCACCGCCTGACAGGTTCTTGACCGTGGCGTCCCACGGCGGCAGGCGCAATGCTTCGGCGGCCATTTCCAGGGTGTGGTCCAGGTTCCAGCCGTTGGCGGCGTCAATTTTTTCCTGCAGTTCAGCCTGCTTGGCCAGCAGTTCATTCATTTCATCATCGCTCATGGGTTCGGCGAATTTGTTGCTGATTTCGTCGAATTCGACCAGCCACTGCTTGACTTCACCCATGCCCAGTTCGACATTTTCACGCACGGTTTTTTCTTCGTCCAATTCCGGTTCTTGCGGCAAGTAGCCGATCTTGATGTCCGGTTGTGGGCGGGCTTCACCGGAAAATTCGGTGTCGACACCGGCCATGATACGCAGCACAGTGGATTTGCCCGCGCCGTTCAGGCCCAGCAGGCCTATTTTGGCGCCGGGAAAGAACGACAGGGAAATATCCTTGATGATTTCACGATTGGGGGGAACGGTCTTGCTGACACCGTTCATGGTGTAAATAAATTGAGCCATGATTTTTGCGGGTTGAAAGAAAGGCGTAATGATACCAAGACTTGGCCATTATGGGGCGATAAAGCCCGCCTGCCAACTGAGTTTTAACGGCGGAATAGGCAGAGCTTCCTTAAGTGCTGATCAGCCACTGGTAAATGGCCTTGGCGTTGCCCTGATGGTGGGCCGCGGCCAGCTTGGCGGCTTTTTTGGGCGGCAATTCGCGTTTCAGCAAACTGGCCAGGGCTTTTTGTTCTTCGCTGATGTCATTGCTGATAGTCGCCGTATGACCATTGACAGCCAGCACAAATTCGCCTTTTTGCTGGTTGGGGTCGTGACGCACCCATTCGCTCAGTTCCGCCAGTGTGCCGTGGCGAATGGTTTCGAAGGTTTTGGTCAGTTCGCGACCCAGGGTGGCCAGGCGGTCTTGGCCCAGCTGTGCCACCATGTCTTGCAGGCTGTCGGCAATGCGGTGTGAGGATTCATAAAAAACCAGCGTCGAAGGGTCATCCCTGAGCTGGCTCAGGCGAGCTCGTCGCTGACTGGCTTTGGCCGGTGGAAAGCCCACAAAACGGAAACTGTCCGTGGGCAGACCGCTGGCGCTGAGCAGGGCAATGGCTGCGGAGGCGCCGGGTACGGGGGAAACCGGAATTTTTTCGGCGTGCGCCTGTCTGACCAGCGTAAACCCCGGGTCGCTGATCAGCGGCGTGCCGGCATCGGAAATGATGGCAATGTTGTCCCCGGCCTGCAGTTTGCGGATCAATTCCGGGGCAGACTGATGCTCGTTGTGCTGGTGGTGACTGACCAGCGGCGTGTCAATGCCGTGGGCCTGCAACAGCCGGCGGCTGTGGCGGGTGTCTTCACAGGCGATCAGGTCCACCTTTTTGAGGGTTTCGATGGCGCGTCGGGAGAGGTCATCCAGGTTACCGATGGGTGTTGCCACCACGTACAGGGTGCCGCTTTGAGGCGGCTTTTTATTTTGCGCATTCATGGTAAACAGACTATCATTATTGGCAGAGGAACTAAACCCGCACGCGTGCTCGTTTCATGCCTGAAGCCGCTCGCAGGAGAATGCCGTTTTCATGCAAAGACATTGTTTGTTAGCTGATCGCCCGCCGGTTTTCCGCTGGTGTCCATTTGGTCGCACAGACCGGTTTTCCGTGGCCACACGCAGCGTGGTGCTGCTGGCGTTCTTCAGTTTTCTGACGGCCTGTGGCGGCACTTATGTGCGCCCGGGCGGACACGGCATGGAACGTCAGGCCCAAGCCGCCTGGGCAGCGGGTGATTATTACCGGGCCGCCAGCCTTTACCGCCAGGCTTTCGAGTCCACTGGCAACCCGGACGCTGCCCTGCAGGCCGCGCGAGCGCTACTCACTGCCGGCGAATACGCCGACGCCGAAGGCTGGTTGAAGCAGGCGCAATCGCGCCTCAATGGTGAATTGAATGAAAGCCAACAGGCCCAATGGAACCTGGCTGAGGCGGAAGCACTGGCCGGTAACGGTCGCCATGCGGCGGCATTGGCATTGCTGCGCTTTGCCCCGGAAATACTCGCCGACCCCCTGCTGCGGGAAAAGACCTATCGCCTCAAAAGTCAGTTGCAGCGCAGCAGCGGTCAGTTTCTGGCAGCGGCGAGAACGCAGATGGAGTGGCTGAACTGGTTACAGCAAACCGGCGCGCAGGAAGCGCAGCAACAAGCGCTAGCCGATGAACTGGTGGCGACCTTGTTTGCCCTGCCGGAGGAAGAACTGAAAGCAGCACTGGCTGATGATTCCCTCGATCCCACTGCCCGCGGTTGGCTGGAAGCGGCCTTTGTGGGCTTTGGCATGGACCAGCATGAAGCGGAACGCTGGTTGAGTCAATGGCCCGGCCACCCGGCGGCTCGGTATTTTCTGGGCACGGGCCAGCAGTTGCCGCAGCGTGTGGCCGTGCTGTTGCCACTGAGCGGCCGTTACGCTGGCATTGCACGCAGCATTCAACACGGCATGATTGCGGCCAGTTACGCCAATGACAACGATCAGGAACTGCGGTTTTTCGACACCGGCAACAAGGGTGAGAAACTGGCCGATGCCTATTTCTCCGCGCTGGAAAGCTCGCCGGATTTCATTGTTGGCCCCTTGAGCCGCAGTGCGGTGCAGCAATTGGCTGCCATGCCCACGCCCACGGTGCCCCTGCTGGCCTTGAATGACCTGCCGGCAGACACCCTGGGCGGTGGCTTTTACCGGTTTCCCTTAAGTGCCGAAGACGAAGCCGACGATGCGGCCTTGCGTATGATGGCCGAAGGCCACAGAAAAGCCGTGCTGCTGGTGCCGGAAACCGCCTGGGGGCGGCGCGTGGCCACGGCCTTTGCGAATAGTTACCGTTTCGATTCTGGCCAGGTGCTGGCCACGGCCTATTACGATGAAAAGGCCAATGACCACAGCGCCCGCTTGCGTCAGGCCCTGGGTCTGGATAAAAGCCGGGCTCGTGCCCGTCAACTGCAAACGCTGATTCATCAGAAAATTGAAAGTGCCGAGCGTGTTGATCCGCGTATTGACGCCATCTTTTTGGCGGCGCGACCGCGTCAGGCTCGCATGATCCGACCACAGCTGAAGTTTTTGCACGCGGGGCATTTGCCCATTTACGCCACTTCGCAGGTTTATTCCGGGGTTCAAAACCCCAAGCAAGACAAAGACATGGACGGCATCCGTTTTGCCGATGCACCCATCGTCATTCACCCACAAAAAGTGCAGGAAAAAACTGGCCTGGATGTGGCCAGTCTCGGTTCGCGCAAGCGCTATTTCGCCTTTGGTTATGATGCCCTTAACGTGCTGAACCGCTTGCAGTGGATGGACACCTTTGGCACTGGCCGCCTGAACGGGCTGAGTGGAAACCTGTTTTTGCAGGGTGACCGGATTCACCGCCGGCTGGACTGGGCCCGGTTTCGCAAGGGCGTGCCCGAGCCATTACCGCCTGTAATTTATGCCGGGGACGGATTTTTGTCTCCGGAGAAAAACGAATCCACGCCAGAGGCGAATGTGGTGCCGGTGGAAACGCGCTAGGCGCGGGTCGGCAATGCGTTGGTGGGGCGACCATTGGGAAAACCGGGCGTTGAAATACTTGCGTCGCCAGGGTCTGAAGCGGGTGACATGCAATTACCTGTGCCCAGCCGGCGAAGTGGATTTGATTATGCGCGATGGCCACACCCTGGTTTTTGTGGAAGTGCGTTTTCGTGCCGAGCAGGCCTGGGTCAGTGCCGCCGAATCGGTCACCCCGGCCAAACAGCGCAAGGTGGCGCGTACCGCGGCCCATTTTTTACAGCAGCATCGGGAATTTGCTGCCTGGCCCTGCCGCTTTGATGTGCTGGCCATCACTCAGTCGGATGAGCCTGGCAAGAAAGCCCGCCCGCATTATGACTGGATACAGGCGGCCTTTGATGCCCCTTTTTTCCATTGAGTGCCTGACATGGGTGACGATATCTGAACATCAACCCCGAACCTTTTTTGAGGAAAACCGCATGCGTAACAAAAACCTGATTCTTATTCTGGCTCTGCCTCTATGGCTCAATGCCTGCGCGCCCCTTGTGGTGGGTGGCGCGGTGGTCACTGCCATTACGGTGGCTCACGATCGACGCAGCGCCGGGCGTGTGGTGGACGACAAAATCATTCAGGCCAAAACCCAGAAAGCCATTTACAAGACACTCAAGGACAGCAAGCACGTCAAGGTGGATGTCTACAATGGCGTGGTGTTGTTGACCGGCGAAGTGCTGACTGCTGAGGATCGCCGCAAGGCCGAAGACGCCGCAGCCAGCGTGGCGGGCGTGCGCAAGGTGGTGAATGAACTGCGCATCGGTTACCCCACCAGGGTTCAGCAGCGGGTCAAGGACGCGGCCATTACCAGCAAGGTCAAGGCGGCGTTGCTGAAGGTTGACCTGCCGGATTTTGATCCCACCCGAATCAAGGTCACCACTGTTGACGGCACGGTTTACCTGATGGGGCTGGTCACGCGCAAGGAAGCGGCCAAGGTGACCGAGCGTGTGCGTCGCATCAAAGGCGTGAAAAAAGTCGTGACGGTGTTCGAATACCTGGACTGAAAATGAACCGTTCCCGACTCGCGCAGCGACTGGCCACGGTTTTGCCGCGCGAGGCCTACAGCACAGACGCGGCCGATTGCCTGGCTTATGGCGTGGATAACTCCAAACGCAGCGGTCAGGCCGCAGCGGTGGTTTTTCCCGAGGACACCGGGCAGGTGGCCCGCGTGGTGCGCTTGTGTCATGAACACCGCCTGCCCCTGATTCCACGCGGACGCGGCACGGGCACGGCCGCGGCGGTGGTGCCACAGGACCATGAAATCGTGCTGTGCACGGCGCGCATGAACAAAATTCTGCAACTGGACAGCGCGAACCGGCTGGTGGTGTGTCAGCCTGGCGTGCTGAATCAGGACTTGCAAGATCACCTGGCCGAAGCCGGTTTTTTCTGGCCGCCGGATCCCACTTCTGCAGCTATTTGCAGCATTGGTGGCAATCTGGCCGTCAACTCAGCTGGGCCGCGCGCGGTGAAATACGGCACGCCACGGGAAAATACCCTGGGTTTGACGGCGGTGACTGGCAGCGGGGACATCATCCACACCGGCACGCGCACCACCAAAGGCGTGGTGGGCTATGACCTGACGCGCTTGCTGATCGGTTCGGAAGGCACGCTGGCGGTTATCACCGAGGCCGTGCTCAAGCTCACACCCAAACCGGAAAGCACCGTCACGGTCCGCGCCCTGTATGACAGCGAATCGGCCGCCACCGAGGCCATTGTGGCATTGATGCAGCACCCGGAAACGCCTTCTGCGCTGGAGTTTATGGATGCCCAGGCATTCACACTGGCCAATGAACATGGCCAGTTGGGCTTGCCTGCACAGACGCAGGCCATGCTAATGGTGGAATACGACGGTTCCCAAGCGGTTTTGCAGGCGTTGATGGCGGTGCTTGCGCCGCGTTTTCCAAAGGCAGGCCTGCTGGACTTACAGCAAGCCGAAACCCGGCAGCAGAGAAAATCCCTGTGGGCCGCGCGCAAGGCGTTATCTCCCTGCCTGCGCAGCTTGGCTCCGGGCAAGATCAACGAGGACGTGGTGGTGCCGGTGTCGCGGTTGCCGGAACTCCTGTCAGCCCTGCGCCACATCAGCCGCCAATACGGCATTCCCATCGTTAATTTTGGCCACGCCGGCAATGGCAATATTCACGTGAATATCCTTTACCACCCCGACAATCCGCAACACGTAGCGGGGATTGATCGTTGCCTTGAGGCCGTGTTTGAAACGGTATTGAAACTGGGTGGTACCTTGTCCGGTGAACACGGCATCGGCCTGGTGAAAAGAGATTTTCTGCCCCTGGAACTGGAACCGGCCGCCCTGGATGTGATGCGCCGCATCAAGGCCCAATTTGATCCGGCAAACATTCTTAATCCAGGCAAGGCGATTCCGCCGGGCTGAGCCACTCATCCCCCTTGGTGTGAGTCAGGCGGTTGACCTAAATCAAGGGAATCAGCATGCGTTTTACTTATCATGGCCCCTGAACAGAAGGTGAGTCACTCACCGCTTTTTTTCTGACTTTCAGGACATAACGCCATGAAAACAAAAACACTAAGAAAAGCCCTCCTGACCGCTGCTGTCGGCAGCCTGTTGCCCTTGTCTCAAGCATCTGCCGATACCCTTTTTGATGCTTTTGCCAACGGTGATGGCGGCTTGTCTTTCCGCTACCGGCTGGAGCTGGTGGATCAGGACGGTTTCAACAAAGACGCCACGGCTTCGACCCTGCGCACCCGGGTGGATTACAAGACCCAGGAATACAACGGTTTCACTTTTTACATTGAAGCGGAAAACGTCACCGAAGTGTTTGCCGATGATTACAATGCCGGTGCCGGGAATTCGCCGGGCAATACCCAGTACCCCGTGGTGGCGGACCCCCAGGGCACGGAAATCAACCAGGCCTGGGCGCGTTTTGCCTTTGCCGAAGGCCAGTCCATCAAATTGGGCCGGCAGCGCATTCTGCTGGATAACCAGCGATTTGTGGGCGGCGTGGGCTGGCGCCAGAATGAGCAGACCTACGATGCCATTTCCGGGAATTTCACCCTCGGCCAATCGCATCTGTTCCTGGCCTGGGTGGAGAACGTGAATCGCATTTTTGGTGATGACGTTCCGGCCGGTGATAATGACAACAGCTCCTTGCTTGCCAACTGGTCCAATCAGTTTGAAGGCGTCGGCAAGTTAGTGGCATATTATTACGACATCGACAACAAGGACGTGCCGGCCTTTTCCACCACCACCTATGGCCTGAAATTCGCGGGCAAGCACAAGGCCTTCGGCTATGGCCTGGAATACGCCAGTCAGTCAGACGCGGCCAATAACCCGGTGGATTACACAGCCGATTATTACCGTCTGGATGCCAGCTATGCTTTCGAGCCGGTGACGCTCTTTGGTGGTTACGAGGTGCTCGAAGGCGATGCCAACAAACCCGGTGCCGCGTTCCGCACCCCGTTGGCTACCTTGCACGCCTTTAACGGCTGGGCCGACAAATTTCTGGCTACGCCACAGGCCGGTCTGGAAGATGCCTTTATCGGTGTCAAAGGCCAGTTCGAAGGTTTCAAGTGGCAGGCCATTTATCACGATTTCCAGGCTGAAGATGGCAACGCCAGTTACGGCGATGAATTTGACGCTGTGGTCTCCAAGGGACTGAACAAGTACCTGACCGCCATGGTCAAGGCCGCTTTTTACAATGCCGATGAATACGCCACTGACACCACCAAATTCTGGTTTATGCTCAGTGCCCGATTCTAGGGAAGCTCTGATTGAATCTGGCGCGAGCAGATTGTTGTGAAAGATTGTTCAGTTCAAGGCGCAAACCGCACGGAATAGCCAGGCTATTGCGAAGGTTTGCAACGCAGAAATGGACGATTTTACGCCACAAGATGCCGTGTCACGATTCGATCAGAGGTTCCCTAAAAGCCCAAAGTGAGCAAAAGCCCGACCACGCCGTGGTCGGGCTTTTTTATGCGCTTCGTTGCTCTTGGCAGCGATGATATATCGGCAGCAATAGCCTCAGGTTTTATCCAGTCGTTCCTTGACGCGTTTCCTCAAGGGGGAGTTTTTTGGGAAATGGTTGAGCAGAAACTCCATCTGGTCGGCAATGATATGACGCCCCTGCAGGTAAATGTATTCGGCGTAATTGGGCACAAAAGGAATGGCCAGCAATTTCATGTTGGCCTGCTCGGGCGTGCGGTCGGCCTTGTGATTGTTGCAGCGTTTGCAGGCGGTGACAACGTTCTTCCAGTGATCGCGTCCCCCTTGGGACAACGGCCGAACGTGATCGCGCGAAAGCAGTTGTTTGGGGTGCTGTTTGCCGCAGTACAGGCACAGGCTCTGGTCGCGGCGAAACAGGGTGTTGTTGTTCAAAGGCGGAATGAAGCGGCCCTTGTCGTATTCGTGGTTGCGGCCACGCGTGACCAGAATGGCGTTGATGTCCAGCGTGCTTTGTTGGCCGCTGAAGGCATTGATACCGCCATGTAAGCGGGTGATGATGGAACCAAACGCGTACTGGACCATATCAAGGGAAATCAGCCGGGCGGCTTCCTGATGGGCAATCCATTCCAGCGGCATGCCGGTGGAATCGGTGCGGAGAATTTGCGGGATCAGATCAGACACATTTCTCACGTCGTTGGGTTTGTTCAAACATAGCATGATTTGAAAAAAATGCAAAGGCACAAAAAAGGGCGCCGAAGCGCCCATAGATTATCACTCATTTTTAAAAATTTAATGCTCAGAGGATAATATTCTCAACCAGTGTTATCCAAGCAGCATACCGGCGATGGTGGCTGACAGCAAGCTGGCCAGTGTGCCACCAATCAGGGCCTTTATACCCAGTTCGGACAAGGTCTGGCGCTGGCTCGGGGCCAGTGAGCCGATGCCGCCCACCTGGATGCCGATGGAGGCAAAATTGGCAAAGCCACACAGCATGTAAGTGGCCATGATGACGGATTTGGCATGGTGCAGATGCAAGGGATTATTGGGGTTTTTGAAATCCGCCAGCAGGTCATAGGCCACAAATTCACTGGCAATCAGCTTCACACCCAGCAGTTGCCCCATGAGTACGATGTCGTCCTTGATTACACCTATCAGCCACATCAGCGGGGCAAACAGGTAACCGAGCAAAAAACCCAGTGACAGCTTGTCGTAAATGGTGTGGGCCTGAATCCACTCATTCAGGTGGGTCAGGTTGCCGATCCAGCCCAGAATGTGGTCAAACATGGCAATAAAGGCAAAGAAAACCAGCAGCATGGCGCCCACATTCATGGCCAGCTTCAGGCCTTCGGTGGTGCCGGTAGCAATGGAATCGATAACATTTATGCCCACTTCCTGCTTGCTGACATCAATGTTGCTGTTAATGGGTTCGGTTTGCGGCATGAGGATTTTTGCCACCACAATGGCACCGGGGGCGGCCATGACCGAGGCGGCCAGCAAGTGCTTGGCGAAGAAAATGCGTTGCTGGGGATCGTCGCCACCCAGAAAGGCCACGTAAGCGGCCAATACCCCACCGGCCACGGTTGCCATGCCGCCGACCATCACCAGAAAAATTTCGGAGCGGTTCATTTTCTCCAGGTATTTCTTGATCATCAAGGGCGCTTCTGTCTGCCCCAGAAAAATGTTGCCGGCCACAGACAGGGCTTCAGCACCGGAAATGCCCAATGACCGGGTCAGCAGCCATGCCAGCGCCTTGACCACTTTTTGAATCACGCCTAGGAAAAACAGCACTGAAGTGAGGGCAGAGAAGAACACAA
>WGBZ01000372.1 GCA_015494035.1 Lysobacterales bacterium
GAGTTTGGCAATTTGTCGCACAGCGGTGTTGGCGGCGGTGAACCAGTGACTGTGGATCATGGTTTCTTCATCCAGCGAGCGACTGAAGGCACCGAAGTCCTGTGATGGCTGTTCCGGCAAGTGGCACTGTGCGCAACGTTGTTTGGCCTGTTTCGGGTAGTAAAAACTGTTGACTGCGTGGCCGGACACGCCGCTGAGGAAGAAGCTGTCGTAGTGATCCTGGCCGCGTAACCAGTGATAACCATTGAGTTCCACCGGCAAACCCACCTTGTGGCAAGTGCCGCAAAACTCGGTCGTTTTGTGCAAAGGCTTGAGGTAAGTGGTTTTATGCAATTGCGGTTTGGCCTTGATGAGGGTTTTTCCAACCCAGGCCAGCCACGGAGAGTCGCTTTTGCTAAAGGGATAAACCGGAGGTGGCGCCAGCGTATAACCGCCGTTGCCCTTGATGGTGTGAATTTTCGTTATGGCATGGCAGGATGTACAGGTAATGCCGGCCTGACCAACTTCGGTGTTTTCAAAATGCGCCTTTGGGTCATCAAACTGGCCACTGAACAGAATCACCGGGTCGTGACAGGCGGCGCAGAAACGCGCGGCTTTGACATTTCCATCACGCTTCAGGAGAAATTCGCGGGTGTTATTGACCGCAAAGGTGTAGGACGGGTTATTGAAGCTGGACAGGTGATGGACGCTGTTTTTCCAGCCGGTGTGGGCATCCTGGTGGCATTCCTGGCAAAACCCGGAATCATTCAGTACTTCCACCGGCAGGTATTTGTCTCCGGCCGTTTTGCTCAGGGCCGGGTAAAACTTGTCCGAGTATTCCCTGCCGTCGTCCTGAATCGAGTCCACGGGTTTGGAAAGCCACAGGAACAGCGCGGTCAACACCACCGCGGCAGCCACGCTCCACTGACCCGGCTTCCAGTTAATGCGTCGACCGGCCAGGCGATGCATGATAAACAGCCAGATAACCGCTAGCGTCAGAATCACATGCAGCCAATAAGCGAGGTTTCTGGCTTGTGGATGCTTCAACTCCAGGTACGGAATACCACGGGTTAACAGTAAACCAGTGAGTAACACTATGATGGCAGTCGCAAATAGCGCCAGACCTGCTTGCACCGCTCTCCGGTTGGGTCGATGCCGCGTGTTCCGGTAGTGAATCACCCCATAGACTATCACCGGCACCACCAGCAAAAGACCGATAAGCAGATGCAACAAAAACATGTTGAGGTAAACGGTGTTTTGCCAGGATTCGCCGGTGACCTGCTCCATCAAGCGCACACCCAGCAGGTAGAGCGAGTTGATGGAAATGAGCGCAAACAGGACAAAAACCACCCACAGCAGGCGTTTCAGACGAGGCCCGACGGCTGCACGGGCGCGATGTCGACGCTGTGCTGTCTTTTCTTCTTGGGAGTAAGCTTGTGGGGAATTATCGACCATGTTGGAACCTGATGTTGTATTGTCTGTTCAGTGATTGGGCTTCGGCACTCACCGGCCCGTTATGCGGAATGGGCGCCAGGGTTTCGCCGTCTTTGGTCATCAGATCCATGTCCTTGGCCCAGCCAGCAAATTCAAGCACAAAATAGCGCCGCCAGCCATCCTTGAGCGGTGGCAAGGTGTCGGTAAATTGAGTTTCGATCGCTTCCCCCGGGCCAATGATGGCCAACGCATTATCGGTTTTTTCCAGCAGTGCTTTCACAGCCCCAAGGCGGGTGTAATGCCCCTGCATATAGCGCGTGTCCCAAAAGGGTTTACGCTGTTGGTAATCGTATTCTGGCAGGCGTTGCGGGCCGTCCTGGCGTTGGGGAAAACCGGGTTTGAACAGCCGTGCCGCAGACAGGGGCAACCGGTGCTGAGTCACCTGTTCAGGCGTTTCACTCTTGACCAGCGCCAGTTCATCCAGATACAGTTCCTGATTGCTGCGAATGCGGATTTTCTCCGCCCCCACCACGGCCTGTCCCAGGGGGATACTGGCCAGTCGCGGCATACCCGCCGGGTAGCCGGCCTCGATGACCACTGATTGCCAATGGCCATTCCGGAAGACATCAATACTGGGCGGTTGCCAGCGCAGACCGGCCTGCCAGGCGGCAAAACCAGTTTGAGAATAGCCGTATTCCACCCAGCCACGCATCAGCAAGACCCAGTCACCTTCGGGAATGGCATCAAATGTCAGCGTCAGGCTTTGTTCCCCGTCGGCAAAGCCCATAAACCGTGCATCGAAGGCAGCCGGTTCAATGGCACGCTTGTCAGCGCGCAGGCCCAGTTCGGTCACGTCCTGGCCATCCTGTCGAAGAATGGAATTGGGATTCAACCGCTGGCGATAAAACACTGGCTGGCCGGTGACTTCCGGCAAGCCGGTTTGCATGCGCTCATCCAGCACCACCTGCCATGGGCCTGGCACGTCAATGGCGTTCACAGACAAGGAATCCAGATAGGCGGCCTCTTCCATGGGTTCGGTAAAAAGCAGGGAGTAAAGGCCGTTTTCAGCGCTCCAGCGTTCAGCCGGCACCAGGTAGTTCTCCCACGGGCGAGGTTGGCCGTATTCGTCCTTGCCAATGGCAAAACCGATGCCACCCACACCCAACACATCGCTTTCAAAGCGGTACTCACCGTTATGCTTGAGAAAAATCACCGGGCAGGAGGAAAGCTGACGCTGGGTTTCGGCGATGCGGTAATAGCGCCCCGCTTCTAGGTTCTGCTCCGGTTGGTAGACACCATCGGGCCAGTGAATGGCGATAAAGTCCAGCTTGCCCATGCCACAGGCAGTGGAAACCGGCTGGGCATTCTGCCCGCTGGCGCTGTCATTGTGCCAGGTGTCGCCGGTGCTGGCGCAATCACCGGCAAAGGCTGTGAATTTAACCCCAATACCCGATTTGTTCGAACGCACCGAGTTGGCCTTGTCTTCTTCTCCGGTAAAGCCCAGCAGCACAAACGGGGCGCGATTATCCGTTGCCCCCAGCCGGTACCAGTTTGTCTCACCGGCCAGTAACAATTCCGGCCCTTTGGTGGTGTGCAGCAGCAGCGGCGGTAAAGTCATGCCAGAGTCGATTTCTGCATGGGTCTCCAGCGTTTTGCGCAATTGATGGTCGAGAACGCGCAAGTGATGGTCGCCAAACAAAAGTACCTCTTTGCTGCCGTCACCGGATACATCCACTGCCAGTAGCGAGTTTACTGGTTCTTCACCGTTGAGCACCAAATCCGTGTGCTGCGCCGTGACTTTCTTGCTCGCGGGGTCCCAGCTCAGGCGATGCACCCCGTTGTTATCGGCAAACAGCCAATCCACCAGCCCGTCGCTATCCAGATCGGCCAGGGCCAGGGCTTCAGGCACCTGTGGGGTGTTGATTTCGCGCAGGCGATAATGCCACATGCGGTCGTTCTGTAGCCAGGCGAGGCCGTTTTGAAGACGCAAAACAATGTCTAGATCGCGATCGGCATCCACGTCGGCCAGCACAATTTGTTGCACACCGCTGATCTCGGGAATGTGCTTCTCGGCATTCAGGGAGCGCCAGCTGCCGTCGAGGTTGTTATTCCAGAGGACAAACTGGCCGGATTCCGTGATGGCCAGAATATCAAGATCCCCATCATGGTCAGCATCGGCCAACCGCGCATTCCGCCAGGCAGGGTGATTCAGCCCAAAATGGCCGTTTTGGGCTGGCTGAAAGCCTTTTTTCGTCCCCAGCCACAACTGGCTGCGTTGCCCAATCAGCAGCACATCGAGGCTGCCATCGTTGTCCACATCGCCCCAGACCATGGCGGTAAAACCGTGGCCATTTTCCAGCGGGATAACGCGGGTCGTTTCGGCGGAGGGTGTGGAGTCCGATTGCTCCGGTTCAAGTACCGGCTGCAGGAAAACACCTTTCGACTGCAAGGTGACCAAGCTGGTGTGACCATCCTGCTGAAAGTCCACCAGATTAGCCGCGATGATGGCGGTTTTATGCTCGCCTCCGATCAACCTGGCCTCGGAAAAATACGGCGGTTTGACCACAACACCCTGTGATAGAACCGGCACAGGTGGCACTGTCCGGACTTCAGCCTTGGGGCCCATGCGCGTGTATTTGATTTCCGCCAGTCGGCTTTGGGGATTGGCCTGTAATTTCTGGTATTGCGCCAGTAACTTTTCAGCCAGCTCGCCCTGCCCCAGTTGCTGGGCCGCCATAAAAGCGCTGTAATAGGCGCTGCGCAAATACCCGTCGGCGGCCAGGGATTGCTGAAAGCGCTGTAATGCCGCTTCGGTTTTCCCCTGTTGCAACAGACATTGACCGGAAAAATACAGGGCATAGGCATCACTCGGGTCACCGTCAACCACGCGTTCAAAATACGGTAAGGCGGCCTCGCACCGGCCCTGATTGAAATGCAGCAGCCCGGCAATATAAGGGGCTTGCAGGTTTTGTGGTGATTCGGCGGCCAGTTTTTCAGCCATGCGCAAGGCGGTTTCTTCATCCCCTGCCTGCTGCCGGTTCAACAAGGCGATCAGGTGATTAAGCTGCAACAAGGTCTCATCCGGCTGTTTCTTTAACGCCCTGGCAAAGGTCTTTTCCGCAGCGGCGTATTCAAACCGGCCCATTTCGGCCACGCCACGGTTATTCAACGCGATGAGGTCCGGGCTTAATCGCGTTTGGTTAGCCGATGAGGAAACATCGCCACTATTAGCGGGAGTAGCGGGATTGCCTTCATTCTTGCAGGCACATAACGGCACCACAATGACAAAAAGAAAGAGTAGAGTACTCAAGCCAGGCTGACGCAAACTGGCAAAAAAACGGGGAGAACCGGCGTGATGACTGGCGGATTCTGGCTGTGTGGGGTGCATGAAATAACCGCTACGTTAAATCCTCTTATTGTAACAGCCTGGGCGGTTGTGGCGAGCCATGCTGTGGCCTTTTCGCCGTTGTCTCTCATGCCGTAAAGCTGCCAGATCAATGGGGGCCACTACGATGCGCTCCCCGGGGCCGGGTTCGGCCTGAGCCAGCACGCGACCATCAAAATCCACCACCATGGAACCACCTGGCCAGGTAAACGGCGGGAAGTTTTTCCGCGTTGCTCCCTGATTGCTGGCCACCACATAAACCGTGTTTTCCAGCGCGCGGGTGCGATTGACCAATGGCCACCAGTTCATGGGTTCGGTGCTGCCCCAGGGGTCCATATAAGCAGAAACGCGGCAAATGACATCAGCCTGCTGCCTGGCAATGGATTGAATGCACTGTGGAAACAGCCAGTCATAACAAATGGCTACGCCCAAGCGACCAATATCGGTGTCGGTGACCGGGAACAGGGGTTCCTCGTAGCCTTCGATGTCTGCCGGGGAACTGTGCACTTCCCAGGGCAACCAGGGATTGACCTTGCGATAGCGGCTCAATAAGCCTTGGGGACCGATCAGTAAGGTGGTGTTAAAAACGTGCCCGGGGTATTTCGGGTCTTTTTCGAGAAATGTGCCGGTTTGCAGGTAAATGCCAAGCTCTTTGGCAAGGTTCAAATACGGTTCAAGGCACGGATGCGGCAATTCAATGGCCAGTTTTTCATGCAGGGTTTTGGCATCGGGAAAAACCGGCGCCTGATGCGCAAATTCGGGAAAGACCAGCAGGCGAATATCAAAAACGGGGGCATAGGCCTCCACCGTCTGACGTGCCAGTGTGGCCAGCGCTGCGCAGCGCTTTGTCAGGCCTTTGCGATCATCCAGCGCCGGCAAATCCGTCTGGATGGCGGCGGCATAATAACGATCAGGCACCGGTGGCTGCGGTTTTTTTGTCAGTGCCTGGCAAGGCAGCCTCGCCCTGCAGTTTGAACTCAACCCGATAGCGCCGTTTTTGCGGTTGGGAAATGCCATATTTTTGCGGCGGTTCGAAACGCCACTGTTGTACCGCCTTGATGGCGGGCTTGGCAAAAACACGCTGGTTGCGGTAAATCTTGACCACCTTGGCGTCCTGTACGATACCCTGCGAGTCGATGGTCACTTCAACATCCACCCATCCTTCCTTGTGTTCCCGGTAGGCCTTGACCGGATAATCTGGCGCCACTTTGTGAATAAACTTCCACCCATATGATGCCTGGGCGGTTTTGACACGCTCGGTAGAAGATGATGGGGCAGAAGGCTCTGGCTGACTGGTTGAAGGCGGATTGCCGGCTGCCTC
>WGBZ01000373.1 GCA_015494035.1 Lysobacterales bacterium
ATTTTGCCCTGAACCAGCAATGGCGTGAGTACAGCAAAAACACCTTCCAGAACGAACTGGCCAGTAACGGGCCTTACCAGTTCTTTGCCGCGTTCCGTAACAACGTGCTGGACTACGACAAATTCTATCCGGTGCAAGACGACGCCAAAGTCACGCGCAACCTTTACCGGCTGGTGCATAAACCGCTGCCGGACAATCCCGAGGCCATCAAACCCTATGACATCGGACGACACATTGATAACCCGGGCGAGGAACAGCGGCACAATGTGATTCTGGTCACCATCGAGTCCTTCAATGCCGATTTCCTGAAAAAATTTGCCGACCAGCGCGGTTACCCGGACACGGTCAAACCCGACTTGATCCGGCAGTACGGTGGCGAAACCGGGATGACGCCGTTTCTGGATTCGCTCATTGACCAGAGCCTGTTTTTCTCACGCATGTATGCCACCGGCACCCGCACCGTGCGTGGGCTGGAAGCCATTACCCTGTCCATACCGCCCACGCCCGGGCGTTCCATCATCAAGCGCATCGGACACGAGTCCGGCATGCATTCCCTGGGCCAGGTGTTTCGCGACAAGGGCTATGACGTGCAGTTCATTTACGGCGGGCGCGGCTATTTTGACAACATGAACGCGTTTTTTGCCGGCAACGGTTACGGCATCATCGACCAGGACAACGCTGCGGATTTCAATCATAAAATCGCCTTTGAAAATGCCTGGGGCATGAGCGATGGCGACCTGTATGACATCACCCTGGCCCAGGCCGATCGCGCCCATGCCGAAGGCAAGCCCTTTTTCTATCAGTTGATGACCACCTCCAACCACCGGCCATTCACCTTCCCGGAAGGCACCATTGACTGGCCCCAACATAACCGCGAATCGGTCATTGCCTACACCAGTTACTCCATTGGCGAGTTTCTGCGTCAGGCCAGCGAAAAGCCCTGGTTTGACGACACGATTTTTGTATTTATTGCCGATCACACCTCACGCGCCGCGGGCAAGGCCAGCCTGCAGGTTCAGCGCTATCATATTCCCATGTGGATCTACGCGCCCAAGCTGATCAAACCCCGCGTGGTTGATACGCTGTTAAGCCAGATCGACGTGGCCCCCACCCTGCTGGCCCTGCTCAACATGGACTACGATTCGTGGTTTTTTGGCTTGAATGCCAGTGAGGTGTCACCTGGTGAGGAACGGGCGCTGATCGGCAATTATCAGAAACTCGGCTTGTACAAGAATGGCGTGCTGACTTATCTGGCGCCAGTCAAGCAGGTGCTGCAACGGCAGGAAACCACTGGCCAGGCGGCCAACAACCCGGCACTGGTGGATGACACCATCGCCTATTATCAGGGGGCTGACCGGGTTTACCGCTGCGGCCTGAACCTGCTCAAACCACCGAAAGCGGCGGAGCAATGCCTGCAAGGCGAAATCAAAAAAGCGCGCTAGGGAGCCTCTCAGCCGTTGACCGGCTTTAGGGCATTAGCCAGTTGCAGATATTGATCCACACTGACAGTCTCTGGCCGCTGTTGCGGGTCCAGCCCCATACGCTGCAACTGTTCGGCGGAAAACAGGCCTTTGAGGTTATTCTTGAGGGTCTTACGCCGTTGCGAGAAAGCCTGTTTGACCACGCGTTCCAGGGTGGCAAAATCCACCGCTGGCGGATTCTCCCGTGGCACCAGGCGGATGATCTGTGAGTCCACCTTGGGCACCGGATGGAACGAGCCTGGCTTGACCACAAACAGCGGCTGGGTCTCCAGGCGGTGCTGCAGCATCACCGAAAGACGGCCATAATCCTTACCCCCGGGCTGGGCCGCGATGCGCGTCACCACTTCCTTTTGCAACATGAACAGCATGTCTTCAATGCGATCGGCCTGCTGTAGCAAGTGAATCAGCAAAGGCGTGGAGACGTTGTAGGGCAGATTGCCAATCACCCGCACTTTTCTACCATCGACCGACTCGGGCAAGGCCAGCGTCAGGGCATCCTGATGGCGCACCTGGACGTAGGGCTTGTGACCAAATTTCTGTTCCAGCTCCGGAATCAGGTCACTGTCCAGTTCCACCAGGTGCAAACCGGCCACCCGATCAACCAGTTCCTCGGTGATGGCGCCGTGACCGGGGCCGATTTCATAGAACAGGTCATCGGCCTTGGGGTTGGCGGCATGGATAATTTTGCCAATGATGTTGGGGTCATGCAGAAAATTCTGCCCAAAACGTTTCTTGGCTTTCATGCGACGTGTTCTCCCATCTGATTTTGTGCCAGCTGGCGTGCCAGATGGATGGCCTGCAACAGGCTGCCTGTGTCGGCAATGCCCTGCCCGGCGATGTCCAGGGCAGTGCCGTGATCCACGCTGGTGCGAATAAATGGCAAACCCAGGGTCAGGTTGACCGACTCGCCAAAACCGGCGTACTTTAACGGTGCCAGCCCCTGATCGTGGTACATGGCCAGCACCGCATCGACGTTTTCCAGTCGCGGCGGGGTGAACAGCGTGTCAGCCGGAATGGGGCCTGTTACGGCATGACCGGCCTGGCGAAATGCGGCGATGACTGGCTCAATCACCTCGATTTCTTCCCGGCCCAGCACACCGCCCTCGCCGGCATGAGGGTTCAAGCCACACACAGCAATGCGCGGCTTCTTCAGGCCGAATTTCTGTTGCATGTCTGCCAGCAGGATGCTCAACACCTCGCGCAGACTATCGGGGCTGATGGCATCGGCCACCGCGCGCAATGGCAGGTGAGTGGTGGCCAGTGCCACGCGCATGTGGCGATTGAGCAGCATCATAACCACTTTGGGCGTATGGCTGAGTTCGGCCAAAAATTCGGTATGGCCGGTAAAAAGAATGCCCGCGCTATTGATAACACCCTTATGCAGCGGCGTGGTCACCATGGCGGAAAACTGCCCTTCCATGCAGCCTTTGGCGGCCACTTCCAGGGTGCGCAGCACGTAATTGGCATTGGCCGGGTTCAGCTGGCCCATGCGCACCGGCTGCGGGCATGGAACCGGCAGGCAGTGCACAGTTCGCGAATCGGTCGGAATAGCACAATCGCTCTGACCGGAAAGGGCTTTCACAGCCACGTTCAGCCCCAACTGGCGGCCATGTTGTTCCAGCACGGCTGGGTCAGCGATGACCACCGCCGGGTTCAGGCGGCCTTCAGCGGCCAGACGCAGGATCAGCTCCGGGCCAATGCCGGCGGGTTCGCCACCGGTGATGGCAATGGGCCGTACAGCGGCCTTTGGGGGCGTGAACGCCTGTTTCAAAGGCGGATATCCACAAAGGCCTCGCCGCGAATCTGGCGTAACCAGGCTTCGCGCTCTTCGGCAATCTTGCGCTGCAGCAGGGCTTCACGCGCTTGCTGGCGCTTGAATTCCTCGGTGACATCACTTTTGCGTTTGCCATTGAGCTTGACAATGTGCCAGCCGGCCTGGGTCTGGAAGGGCTTGGAATACTCCCCTTCTTTCAGTGACTCCAGCGCCTTGGCAAAACGCTCGCCATACTGACGCGGCTGGAACCAGCCCATGTCGCCGCCCAGGGGCGCAGAGGCGTGATCATCTGAATATTTTTCCGCCAGCTTGGCAAAGTCCTCGCCCTGTTGTAGTTTTTCGTAGACTTCATTGATTCTGCGCATGGCGTCTTCGGGCGTGACCAGCTCGGAAACCCGCGCCATAATGTGCTGGGCCTTGACCTCGTCAATCATTTTCTGCTCGCTGTCGCGCTTGCCTTCCAGTTTGATGATGTGAAAACCGCTGGGACTGCGCACCGGGTGCGTGATTTCACCCACTTTCATGGCACTGAGCTGATCGGCGAACAACTCTGGTAACTGGTTGATCGGTCGCCAGCCCAAATCACCCCCTTCCAGGGCTTTCTGGCCAGCGGAAACCTGCGTCGCAAGGCTGGCAAAATCTGCCCCTCCAGCCAGCTGCTGATAAACCTCCTCGGCCTTTTGACGGGCTTTTTCCACGGCTTCGTTGGAGGCATTTTGTGGCACCGCAATCAGAATGTGGCGCAGTTTGACTTCGCCCTGGTTCAGGTGGTTGGACGCCAGAAACAGGTCCACATCTTCTTCAGACACCTTGGCCTGGCTCTCGGCCCAGCCACGGCTGACGCGGTCGGCCAGCATTTCCTTGCGAATGTCCTCGCGGAAATCAGCAAAACGTTGCCCTTCCTTTTCAATGGCTGCCCGCATCTGCGCCACACTCAGACCGTTCTGGGCCGCAATGCGCTCAATGGCCGCGTTCAGCTCGGCATCGGAAACACGCACGCCCGCCTGTTGTGCCTTCTGCACTTGCAGGTTTTGCAAAATCAGCCGTTCCAGCACCTGCCGTTCCAGCACCGAACGGGGCGGCAGCTGCACCCCACGGGCATTGAACTGTTTGATGATGTTGGCCACGGTACGATCCAGGTCGCTGCGAAGAATCACATCATCGTCAACCACAGCCACAATCTCGTCCAGCACTTGCTCTTCGGCAAAACTGGCATTTGGCAGCCACAAACCACTGGCCAGGGCCAATAACACGATCAGTTTTTTCATGAATCAATATTCCTCGCTATAGCCCGGAATGGACTGTTTCAACAAGCGCCGCGGGTTGCGGCCCAATGAGCCCAGTCCATTGAACTGGATTTCTGCGTAGATGCCATTTTTGGCGTCTCCCGCTTCGTTATAGATAAACCGGCGCGCCACCAGACGAAACGCCCAGCAACAGCTGCGGTGTTCGATGCCAGCCAGTGCCTCGATGGTTGTGTTGGCATTCAGTGAGTAGTTCCAGCGCGCAATCAGGCGGTTCTGGCGGCTGATGGGGTAAACCACCGAGCTGTCCACCTGTTCAATTTTACCCTGCCGATAGCGGTAGGCGAAATTGAGCAACGAACCGGCCTTGCCACGCCGTTGCAGTCGCACCAGCGCCCGTTCGGTTTCGCTGGTTTCCGGATCCCAATGCAGGCTCACTGTGCCATTCCAGGGACCATCCGGCCGGTAATTGAACTCGGCAATCAGGGGCGACACCGAGCGGTTCTCGGGTTGGCCATTTAACTGCACGCGTTGCTGGTCAAAATAGACAATCTGACCCACGGTGGCGTTCCATCTTTCCCGCCCCACGGCGTCAAAGGCACGGTGGGTCAGCGCCACAGAAACCTGATTGGCGTCCATTTGCCGGTCGGCGCCGGAAAAACGGTTGGTCTGAAACAGCAAGGCCGAGCCAAAGGTCAGACCGTGAGTGTCAAACAAGGGAATGTCCTCTTGCTTGCGGTACGGCGCAAACACGTAAAATAGCCGCGGTTCCAGGGTTTTGAAACTGCCATCGGGCAGGTTTTTTTCCAGCCGCAGTCCGCTGTCGAGGGAAAAAATGGGCAGAGAACGGTCGGGTTTATCGTTGCCTTCGGCGTGCTTGAGGTCATATTCGGTCAGCCGGTAGTCCTGTCTCTTATACACATCTCCGAGC
>WGBZ01000374.1 GCA_015494035.1 Lysobacterales bacterium
ACCGCGTGCTTTTGACACCAACCGCATTGAATCGATGCGTCGCAGCCCCTGGCAGGCCACGCCCTTACTGCACAATGCCAGCACCCAGGTGCGATACTGGCACAGCGACGAGGACATGACTGAGCTGGTGCGCAATGCCGATGGCGATGATTTGCTCTTCTTTCATGAGGGTGAAGCGGAATTTTTCAGCGATTTTGGCCGACTGACTGTTCAGTCAGGTGATTACCTGCTGATTCCGCGCGGCACCATGTGGCGGCTGGAGGTCAAAAAGCCTATCAAGGTGCTGATGACAGAAGCCCGCAACAGCCATTTCAAAATGCCGGACAAGGGCCTTTTGGGTGAACACGCCATTGTCGATCCGGCGGTTTTCCGCCACCCGGTGATTGATTCGGCATTTCTGGCCCAGCAGGACGAGAACACCTGGCAGGTGCAGGTGAAAAGGAATAACCGCATCAGCCGCATTACCTATCCCTTTAACCCGCTGGATGCCGTTGGCTGGCAAGGCACGGTCATGCCCGTGGCGCTCAACTGGCGGGATATCCGGCCCATCATGAGCCACCGCTACCACCTGCCGCCATCGGTGCATTCCACCTTTGTGGGCGACCGTTTTG
Organism: Lysobacterales bacterium; assembly: GCA_015494035.1. Classification (GTDB taxonomy): domain Bacteria; phylum Pseudomonadota; class Gammaproteobacteria; order Xanthomonadales; family Marinicellaceae; genus S144-45. The sequence continues at coordinate 612 of WGBZ01000374.1, forward strand.
TGGTGTGTACCTTTGTGCCGCGGCCATTTGAAAGCGACCCGGATGCGCTGAAAGTGCCGTTTTTCCATAATAACGACGATTACGACGAAGTGCTGTTTTACCATCAGGGGGAATTTTTCTCCCGCGACAACATCCACCCGGGCATGATCACCTTTCACCCGGCCGGTTTTACCCACGGCCCGCACCCGAAAGCCTTGCAGCACATGTTTGAACAAAACAAACCCATGACCGACGAAGTGGCGGTGATGATAGACACCCGCGACCCACTGCAAGTCAGCAGCGAAGCTGAGGCAGTGGAATGGACCGATTACGTGAACTCCTGGAGAACCGACACATGAAACTGGCAACATTAAATGATGGCAGCCGCGACGGCGTTTTACTGGTGGTCAGCCGCGATGGCAAACAGGCCGTCAAGGCCACCGGTATTGCCGACACCATGCAACAGGCGCTGGATAACTGGGCCGAAGTGGCGCCACGCCTTAACAGCCTGTCAGCGCAACTGAACAACGGCGAAGCCGAAGGCGCGTTCGCGCTGGATGTGGCGCAGTTGGCCGCGCCATTGCCGCGCGCCTACCAGTTTGTGGATGGTAGCGCCTACCTGGCGCACGTGGAGCGGGTGCGTAAGGCACGGGGCGCTGAAATGCCGCCCAGTTTTTTGCACGACCCACTCATGTATCAGGCCGCCAGTGACGGCTTTCTGACGCCCACTGCAGACATTCCCGTGCCCAGCGAGGATTTCGGTATTGACTTTGAGGCCGAAGTGGCCGTCATCACCGACGACGTGCCCATGGGCGTGAGCCCGGAAGCAGCCCTGGATCACATTCAGCTGGTGACCATCCTTAACGATGTGTCTCTGCGCAACCTGATTCCGGCGGAACTGGCCAAGGGCTTCGGCTTTCTACAGTCCAAACCGCGCAGTGCGTTGGCGCCATTTTTTGTCACCCCCGATGAGCTGGGCGATGCCTGGCGTGAAGGCAAGATAAACCTGCCCTTGCGCAGCGAACTCAATGGCCAGTGGTTTGGGGAACCGGATGCGGGCACCGACATGCAGTTTAATTTCGGTGAGCTCATCGCGCACGCGGCCAAAACCCGGCCGCTGGCCGCCGGCACCATTGTCGGTTCGGGCACCATTGCCAACCAGGACTTGAGCGCCGGTTCGTCCTGCCTGGCGGAAAAACGGGTGCTGGAAATTATCGAAAAAGGGCAGGCCCAAACGCCTTTCATGTCCTATGGTGACCGCATCAAAATTGAAATGCGGGACGCGAATGGCGAAAACATTTTTGGCACCATCGAGCAAAAAGTGGTGCCGGCGTGAAACTGTACAGCTACTGGCGATCCACCGCCGCCTACCGGGTGCGGATCGCCTTGAACCTGAAAGGCATCGACTATGAAACAGTGCCGGTACACCTGGTCAAGGACGGCGGGCAGCAGCACACAGCCGAATACCAGGCCATCAACCCGCAGGGACTGGTGCCGGCGCTGGAGCTGGACGACGGCACGGTGCTGACCCAGTCCATGGCCATCCTGGAATACCTGCAGGAAACCGTGCCGGAACCGACCATACTGGCGCAAGAGCTAGATACGCGCGCGCGGGAAAGGGCTTTCGCCCAAGCCATCGTGGCCGATATTCACCCGCTCAATAATCTGCGGGTCTTGAACTACCTGAAACAGGAAGCAGGCTGGAATGCCGACCAGGTGCAACGCTGGTATCACCACTGGCTTCATGCCGGATTTGCCCCGCTGGAGCAGCAACTGGCCCGGCGCGACACGGCGTTTGCTTTTTCTGATGGTCCTGGCATTGCCGACATCTGCCTGGTGGCCCAAACCTACAATGCCCACCGCTTCGGGCTGGATATGAACCCTTACCCCACTATTCTTGAGCTTGAGAAACGCTGCCTGAAAATCCCCGCCTTCGATAAAGCCCGGCCAGAAAACCAACCCGATGCCGCAGGCTGAAACCAGCCCGCTCCATCTCAGTAGCAAAAGTTGACAAAATTTGACACCTGGCTGACAAAAAACCACACATTGCATAAATTGAAGGGCAATTTTCCCCGTCACCAGCCTCAATTTGCGCCTTAACCGCCATAATTTTGCGCGGTAATAGTGCTTTGCGGCTTTCCGGTGTTATAAAAAGTATCAAGAAAAAAACGCTGTGCACGTAGAACAGTGTTCTGTCATTCAAGCTTGACCAGTTCTGTTCGCGAGTGAGCGCAGTAACCGCCGAATGACCTGTCTTGAGGGGGGGGGCATATGCCAAATCAACACCGCTTTTTATTCTTATCCCCAGCTTTCTTCATTGCGTTGATTTTCGCCTTCACTTGGACTACACCGGTGTTGGCTCAACAGACTAAACCGCCGGAGGAAGGGCCGCCACCGGTCAGTCAGCAAGAAATTGATGATTTCCGCAAGCAATGGTGGCGTTACCGTAATGCCGCCGCTGATCTGAAACAGACCCTGCTTGGCTACGTGCCAGCCGCACAGCGCCAGGCCTTACCACCCCCCACGTCAACTTCCGTGAGCGCCTGGGCGGATCTGGATGATCAACACATCGCCCACCTGCTGCGCATGGGTTATCACACCGACCGCCTGCAAACGCAAACCGAAATCCTGCGCAATGAGGCCGAAAGGCTGAACCTGCTGCGTGTCCAATCACTGAACACGCTGCAAGCCAAGGCGCCACCTGCTGTTTTTGCTGATCCGCCCGAACTCATTGAAGAGGGCCAATTCCCGGCGGCTCCGGCGGTGTGCGAGGAAATGTCTTTCGCGCTGGTCTGGGGCTTTATTCACACCAACAATGTGCTGGAAACCGTCCTGGCGACAGAACGATGGTTTTGTAAACAGGAAGCATTTGGAGAAAATTCTGCCCTTGCGTGCGCTATTCCTGAGGAACTGATCGCCATTTCTTCAAACGTAGTCCGGACAGGCGGTATCTGCCTCAGCGCCAAAGGCACGGCGCGCACCGAAGCCAACCTGGAAAACCTCGACAGCATTGACGAATTCCTGCATGAAACCCTGAACGTCACAGTGAGCTCCCGCGTCAGTGAAACCCAACTGGAAGACCTCAAAAACAGCCTGGAGACGGTACAGCAGACGCTGGATGACTATTTGCCGGCACAGTTTCCGGCCATCAAGCAGCGCCTGGATGACCTGATAGCCGTATTATCGAGCAATCACCAGAAACTGCTGGATGTGCAAACACGCACTGCAGATCTGGAGCAGCGGGAACTGCTGTTGGACGCTGAAAGCGAAGATCTGGATCAACGCATTGCCGACCTGCAACAAAGCGGCAGCGAAATTCGCATGGATACCCAGTCGGCAATCAACCGGCTGTCTGATCTGCAGAGCCGATTGGGGCAACATGATAACCGGCAAAACGGGGCTTTTCAGCAGCAGGTTCGCGATCTCATGGGAGAAGTTCTCAGCCAGGATGTCAATGGCCGGCTGGTGGAGTTCCAGATTCCCATCCAGTATGGGGGGCAATTGGAGAAGGTGCGGGAGTACGTGGTGTCCGCACTGAATCAGGCCCAGCAAAATGGACTGGATACTTCCGTGGCCCTGGGATTGCTGGCAAGTGGCGATGACCATTACAACAGCCAGGAATATCACCAGGCGTATATCAGCTATGTCGGTGTGTATCGGCAACTCGCCCAGCAGTACGGCAACAGCAATCCATAAAAAGTTGTCAAACCATATTCAAGGGGGGACAAGCATGCAACAGCTCAGGCAATCCGATAAGCACCCGCATCGACTTTATACGTTCTCAGCCTGCGGGGTGCTCCTGCTGTTTGGTGCCCTGATTTCGGGGCTTGTGATGGCCCAGGCCCAGGACTCGGGCAGGCAGCAGGGTACTGAAGAAAACCTGTACCTTGATCCGGGCATGGCCGGCAGCGAAAGCCGGATGACCACCGGGATTCTGGATACACTCAATCTCGATCAGGAAATCCAGGCGCTGGTGAACGATGGGTTTTCGGAGTCGAACCGCTCCATTGCCACTTGTGGCGCCTGGAACCACAGCGCCACCTATGGCATGAGCATTGCCCAAGGGGTGGCCGGTAATGTGCTGGCAGCGGTTAACTGGCTTTGTGAAGAGACCATCGGCGGTTTCAATACCGCTCTGGCCTGTGCAGTCCCCAATGGCGTGTATCAGGGCTTTGCCTCACTGGTGGAAGTGGGCAGTTTCTGTAACGAAGCCAACGAACATGATGATCAGGTTGAGCTATCGCACAATATCCGTACCATCGGCGGCTATGTGGGCGAACAACTGGATGAGGAACTGGGCAGTCGGGCCACCGTTACCCAAGGGCAGGATGCCCAGCAGGACACAGACAGCATCCAGTCCACGCTGGATTCGTATTTTCCCCTGTATTTTCCCATCATTGAACAACGCCAGGAACAACAGGCCGATCAGGCCGATGTGCAAAACCAGCAGCTGACGGACGTGCAAAGCCGCCTGTTGGCCTTGCAGCAGAAACAGATCGTGCTCCTGGCCAGGCTGGAGGACACCAACCGCCGGGGGGCGGATGCCCAGCAGGAGCACACCGAAATTCGTAATGATACACAGCAGCTTTTACCGGGCCTGGATAGTGCTTCGGGCCAGGTTCAGCAACTGAACCTGAATCTGGATGCGCGCTTGTTAAAAATCCGCCACTTGAACCTGGCCCGGCAACTGGCGGGGCTAACCTCGGGCAGGGATTTCAGCAACGCCCTGCCTGTTTTTCAGGGTGGCCAACTGGAGCGGGTGCGGGAAATGGTCAATGAATCCCTGAACATGGCGCAGGCAGCCGGTTTCGACGTCAGCGCCAGTCTGGGGCATTTTGCCCAGGGCGATCAGGCCTATAACCAGAACAATTATTCCCAGGCCTATGCCGAATATGCGGCGGCCTACCAACTGATTACGGGACCGGAGTTGCCCGGAGGAGGTTTCTGATGCGATTACTACTGATTGCCGTATTTTTTTTCGCAACCGGTGCCTTTTCTTTGCCGGCCAGGGCCCAACTGATGCCGGAGGCGTTTTCCACATCCATTGGTGGCAGTTTTTGGTCATTTGGCACCGGCTATGGTGGTGAAGGTTATATTGCCATGGACGCCGACCCGGTTACCGGTCGTTGGGTGGCATGCTGGTGGGGACGGGAAGGTTTTTCAGTAGTGGATTGTGGTTTGTATGCGAATGGTTTCCCGTTGAGTCAGCTGGCCAGCTATGTTTTTAACGGGACGGCCAGTCAGGGCATTGTGGGTTTGCAGGTGCAGATGGATCAAAATGGCGGGTTCAAGCTGCTTTACGCGGAAGGTGGCAGTGGATACACGCGGGTTTTTTCGGTGGACGGGGCCAGTCTGCAAGCCGTTGAGTCCCTGCCTTTCAACACACTGTTTGATGTCCATTCGGTGGGCCTGGCACCACACGCCAACGGTTATTGGTTGGTTGGGGTTCCGACAGGTTTGCACTGGGTGCATGTGTTTGGTTTTGATCAGAGCGGTAACTACCAGGGTCAGGTCACCTGGGAAGAGTCGCCCTCAGGCAAAAGCTTTTGCCACGCCTCGGCCCGTGCCAATGGTGATGGGGAGATTCTGCTGGCCTGGATTGAAAGGGACGTGGGCTCGTCCTGCTGGGGCAAGGGCAAGGCGCGACTATACCGCCCGGATGGCACGCCGGCCAGTCCAGTTATTGATTTTCCCGCGGCGGGCCAGGTGGATTTCTCCCGGCCGCAAATTGCCACAGATGGTACCGGCAAGTTTATTATCGGCTTTCAGGGCAGTGACGATTACGCCTACGTTTCCCGTTATTCCCCGGCCAATGGCCTGATATTGGCCCCTACCCGAACAGTTTACGGCGTGGATTATTCCGTGGGCGCCGGCAGTAGCGGGGAAAATTTTGCCATCAGCAATCGCAATGTAGTCTCCGGTTCGGCCAGTTGCGATGTGGACACCCGCGTATTCGATGAAGGACAACTGCTGCCGGTGCTGCAGCGCGGCGCCACCTGCATTGCGCCGGCAGGCACATACGAAGTTATCGGTCAGGCGGTAACCACACTCAAGAATGGCAAAAGCCTGCGCGCCTGGATACAGAATAGTAGTCAACAATCGGCATCCAAGGTATATGTGCAGGCCTTCCACCAACCGGCCATTGCCGAAATTGGCGGCATGAGTCTGAACGAAGGCGATGCCGGTTCCCCGGCGCCGGTGGCCACAGCCACCGTGTCCTTGAATCGCCCGCACCCCACTGGCGAGCCGATCAACCTGAACTACTACACCCGCAGTGACACGGCGGTGGAAAACGCCGACTTTATTGGCGTGGTCGGTACGCTCACCATTCCCGGCGGACAGACTCAGGGAGCCATCCAGGTGGCCCTGATTCCAGACGGCACTTACGAAGACGACGAGTTGTTTGATGTGAATATTGATGCGTTACACAACGTGGGCATCCGCATCAGTAGCGCCAAAATCACTATTTTGAATGATGACGCCTCGCCGCCGATCGAAAATAATTGCAGCAATGCTTTCCCGGATTATTGCCGGGTGATTCAGGAGCCGCTGCCCGGTTCACCAGCGGCAGTTACCGTGACCTTGAGCGTGACGGGCGTGCGTGAAAAGGACATTTACCTGAACTTTGCCACCGCGAATGAAACGGCCACGGCCGGAGAAGATTACGTGGCCACCAGCGGGGTGTTGCACTTTCCACCCGAGGCTACCAGCGCTGATATCACCATTCCCATTCTGGGTGATAGCATTGGTGAGGCCACTGAAACCTTTTTATTGCAGTTCAGTGTCGGGGATGACATCAGCCTCGCAGAACCGGAATTACGCTTTGCCATCACCGACGGGCCGGAATGCCTGTTGACCCTCAGCGAAACCGGGACGGTGTTTGACCACACCGGAGGCGCTGGCAGTTTTGATATGACTTTCACCCATCAGTCCTGCGCCTGGAGCATCACTGCCGTGCCTGCCTGGGTGACTGTGACCTCACCACTGTCGGGCGCGGGCGATGCCACGGTCACTTATACGGTGGATTCCCAGTCAGGCGTAGGTATGTACCCGCGACTCGATACCATTGTCATTGAAACCGGGCCGCCAGCGGAACAGGTCAGTTATGAAATTGAACAGGAAGGCGATCCCTCCCTATGTAATTTTTCCGTGTCACCAGCATCGGCCAGCTTGCCCGTTGAAGGTGGTGATGTGGTCATGCAGATCAGCGCCGATCCGGTTTGTGCCTGGGAGGTGTTTAGCAATGATCCGTGGATAAGTATTCAGCAACCCACTGCGCCAGTCAGTGGTGATGGCACGCTGCGCTTTCATGTGCAGGCCAATACCGGCCAGCCCAATGTCAGCACAGCGGCCCGGAACGCAATGTTGGATGCGCCTTTTACTATCACTGTTCAACAGGATGGGTGCAGCTATTCGCTGCCGGTCAGTGCAGGCAGCGTGGGGCAGTCAGGCGGGTCATTGTCGGTGGCCGTACATGCGCCAACAACCGCCCCCGGGCCATGCCAGTGGACGGCCCAAAGCCACGATCCGTGGATTATCATTACTGCAGGCCACAGCGGCAGTGGTGGCGGGTCGGTGCAACTGGAGATGCTGGAAAACCCCTCGGTTCAGGCGCGCACCGGCACCGTTTCCATTGGCGATGAAGTCTTTACGGTTAGCCAGCCGGGCATTGCCTGCCAATACCAGTTGTCGCCGGGTCAACTGGAATTCTGTGCCGATGGTGGCAGTCTGAGTGCCAACGTACAGACACAGAATGGCTGTGACTGGCAATTTGTCAACGAGCCGGTCTGGCTCAGTATTGATAACAACCCCACTGGTGAAGGGCCTGAAACCACGGCATTTTCCGTCATGAGCAACGAATCGGAACAGCCACGCATGGGCACGGCTTATCTCGACAGCTCCACACAAAACAATGCCGCGGTGCTGAATGTGACTCAGGCTGGTTATCTGGTGCTGGAACAGTTCAACTCGGCTGCCGTGCCGGGTAACTGGGAATACATTGAGCACCTTGACCCGTGGACGGTGGAGGATGGCTGGTTACGGGGTATCGGCAACTCCGGCTCTCCACCGAACCTGGGCCTGGCCATGGCCTTTGATAATTCAGCACCTTCATTCTGTGCCGACTGCAAGGTTGAGGCGGACATCCGGAACAATTTCCTGACTTCAGGCAGCAGCTATTCCGGCATTCTGGGTTGGTACCAAGGCGCAACAAATCAGGTGCGCATGGGCATGGATGAAGTCAACAACACCCTGGTGCTTGAGCGGATTCGGGCAGGTCAGGTGCAGTTGGTTTCCGCCTATGTGGATATCCTGCCCTGGCAAACCTATCACCTGACCTTGAAGCAGCGAAGCGGCTTCCTGATTGGCAGCATTGATGGTGTTGAACTGTTGCAATTGCCCATTGATTACCCCATGACGGCGGGGCGTTTTGGCGTGTGGGTAGACAGTACGCGCATGGAGGCAGACGATTTCCGCATCGTGGGTGACTCTGCGCCGTTGGAAAACATTTTTAACGGCGATTTTGAAGCCGCGGATTTTTCCGGGCAGTCGGTTTGTACCCAGTAGGTCGGTAGCAGCCGTGATGGTCAAACCGGACGCAGTGCTTCCCTTCGCCTTTAAGGAAGCTCTGATCGAATCGTGACACGGCATCTTGTGGCGTAAAATTGTCCATTTCTGCGTTGCAAACCTTCCCAATAGCCTGGCTATTGCGTGTGGTTTGCGCCTTGAACTGAACAATTTTTCACGACAACCTGCTCGCGTCAGATTCAATCAGAGCTTCCCAGGGAAGCGCTGATCGAATCGTGACACGGCATCATGTGGCGTAAAATCGTCCATTTCTGTGTTGCAAACCTTCGCAATAGCCTGGCTTATTGCGTGTGGCTTGCGCCTTGAACTGAACGATTTTTCACGACAACCTGCTCGCGTCAGATTCAATCAGAACTTCCTTAACGTGGAGTAGCAGATTGCCGGAACCATGCAACGGACCATACAAAAATGTTCGTTTTTTGTCCGGCTGCGGCAATCCGGGCTATTATTCAGCTGCCTTCATTCTAGTGTGAGTTTCCCGGGAAACCGGGTTGTGTGGGGAGTGAAGGTCTTCTGCATGGCCGCCCATAAACGGGCGGCCACGCAGATTTTTTCTGAGGTTTTTCTTCTCTATTTATCCCCCTAAGGAACCTCTGAACGAATCGTGACACGGCATCTTATGGCGTAAAATCGCCCATTTCTGTGTTGCAAACCTTCACAATAGCCTTGCTATTGCGTGCGGTTTGCGCCTTAAACTGAACAATTTTCCACGACAATCTGCTCGCGCCAGATTCAATCAGAGCTTCCCTAAGGAACCTCTGATCGAATCGTGAACTCGCTTCTCACGCCTGAAATGTCCGATAACTGTGTTGAAGTCCTTGCCAATAGCTCGCTATTGGCTGCGAACTTCGCCTTGTTCTCGAACATTTCCGGCATAAGCTGCTTCGTACAGATTCAATCAGAGCTTCCCTAAAGCAACGACGCCGCTGATTTCCGTGCGTCAGCATCAAAAGGATTCTTTCTTTTTCCCGTTATTGTGCGTTTACTGATTAGTGAATTGCTTGATCCATTGAATCAGGTTCTGCAGATTCATGGCGCCGGCCGTACGGCCCACTTCCTGACCGTTCTTGAAAACAATCAGTGTTGGAATGGAGCGAATGCCCAACTGCGCCGAAATGGCTTGCTCGGTCTCGGTATTCACTTTCAGTAACTGCGCTTCGCCTTTTAGCATGCCTGCGGCCTGATTGAAAATTGGCGCCATCATCTTGCAGGGTCCGCACCAGCTGGCCCAAAAATCCACCACCACCGGGATGGAGCTTTTCTGCATAAATTTCTGCAGCATGGCCGAATTGGCTTCAATGGCGTGGTCCACAAACAGGGGCTTGTGGCATTTGCCGCATTTGGGATCATCTTTCAGGCGCTCAGAAGGCACCCGGTTGACAGCCAGGCAATGCGGGCAAACGACTTGTTCTGTGCTCATATTGTTCTCCTTAGTATGGGTAATTTGTGAGATTCAATATAGGGGCACTTCCCGTTATAACAAGTTTTTGCTTAAGCGGGGCGATTTTTTGGCAATTTTGAGTATTTATACTTACTTGGGTGTGCATCGACGCATTCAGCAAAGCGCAGGCACAAAAAAGCCCCGGAAACGGCCGGGGCTTTTTTGTGCTTTCAGGGCAGGGATTATCAGGCGATGGAACAGCCCTTGTTCAGCTGGCGGCTCACATACCAGTAGTACAACACCGGGATCACCACCAGGGTCAGCACGGTGGAAACCAGTATGCCGCTGATCAGCGAAATGGCCAGGCCACTAAAAATGGGGTCGTCGAGGATAAAAAAGGCCCCCATCATGGCCGCCACGCCGGTCAGGATAATGGGCTTGGAGCGCACAATGGCCGACTGGATAACAGCCTGCTCCAGGTCTTTACCCTTGAGCACTTCCATGCGGATGAAGTCCACCAGCAGGATGGAGTTTCTCACGATGATGCCCGCCAGCGCGATAATGCCGATCATGGATGTGGCGGTAAAGGGCTTGTGGGCGATCCAGTGGCCCGGAAGCACGCCGGCCAGTGTCAGTGGAATCGGAGCCATGATAATCAATGGCACAAAATACGAGCGGAACTGGGCCACGATCAGCAGGTAAATGAGAATCAGGCCCACGGCGTAGGCAATGCCCATGTCACGGAAGGTTTCATAGGTGATTTGCCATTCGCCGTCCCACTTCAGAGCCGGTTTGAAGGCCATCAGCGGCGGATGAATGAAGTATTGCTCCAGCTCCGGCAGTTTTTCCTTGATGATGTCCACCAGTTCAAACATGCCGTACAGGGGGCTGTCTTCCTTTCCGGCCATGTCACCGGCCACGTAGGCCACGGGCATCAGGTCCTTGTGGTAACGGGTTTTTTCCCAGGTGTCCTGCTTGACGCTGGCCACTTCATCCATGCGGATCAGGTGCCCGCTCATGCTTTTCACCGGCAGGTTCAGCAAGGTCTGCAAATCCCCCTGACGCTCGGCCGGCAGTTCCAGCCGGATGGGAACGGCGTACTTGTTGTTGGGGTCGTGCAGATAGGTAGCGTCATAGCCCTTTAAGGCCGTTAGCATGGCCTTGGCCAGTGTGGCCTGGGGCACGCCCAGCTCGGCCGCCTTGGGCTTGTCGATGACAAATACGTCACGCGGGCTGTCGGCTTCCACCGAGGAGTTCACATCCACGATGCCAGGGGTGGATTTGAAAATGGCTTCCAGCTGCTTGGCGTAACTCCACAGGGTCTCATCGTCCGGGCCATAGACTTCAGCCAGAATGGGCGACAGCACCGGTGGCCCGGGTGGCACTTCCACCACCTTGACCGAGGCCTGATATTTTTCCCCGATCTTGTAAACATGTGGGCGCACTTCCAGCGCAATTTCATGGCTTTGACGCTTGCGTTCGTGTTTGTCCTTGAGTGTCACCTGCACATCGCCCATGTGTGGCTGCTGGCGCAGGAAATACTGCCGCACCAGACCATTGAAGTTAATGGGTGAGGCAGTGCCGGCATACCCGGCCACGTGCTTGATTTCTGGCACGGTTTTCAGGTAAGCGGTGATTTCTTCCAGCAAGGCGCTGGTCTGTTCCACGGTTGAGCCTTCAGGCAGGTCCACCACCACCTGAAATTCCGACTTGTTGTCAAAGGGCAGCATTTTCAGAATCACGCGCTTGGTGGGAAGCAGCATAAAACTGGCAAACAACAAGGCGACAATGCCGAAAATCAGCAGGTAACGCGCCTTGCGCCCTTTACGGCCGCCCAGAAAACGCTGCATGAGGCGTTGGAAGAAGCGGGCAAAACGGCCAGGCAGCACGGTCTGTTCGGCCCCGCCTTCAGCAGTCACGTCGTGATGGCAGTCATCTCCGATCACTTTGCGGAACAGCCATGGAGTGACAGTCAGGGCCACCAGCAGTGAAATGAGCATGCCCATACTGGCATTGATGGGAATCGGGCTCATGTACGGCCCCATAAGGCCGGACACAAAGGCCATGGGCATCAGGGCCGCAATGACGGTGAAGGTGGCCAGAATGGTGGGACCACCCACCTCGTCCACAGCACGGGGAATGATTTCAAACAGTTTCTTGCCCTTTTCCAGCAGCATGTGGCGGTGGATGTTTTCCACAATCACCACCGCGTCGTCCACCAGGATGCCGATGGAAAAGATCAGGGCAAACAACGACACCCGGTTGAGCGTAAAGCCGTAGGCCCAGGAGGCAAACAGGGTCAACGCCAAGGTGATGGTGACGGCCAGGCCCACCACAATGGCCTCGCGCCACCCCAGGGTGATGAGAATAAGAAACACCACCGACACCGTGGCAAAGATCAGCTTGTGAATGAGTTTCTTCGCTTTTTCATCCGCGGTTTTGCCATAGTTGCGGGTGATTTCAAAGTGCACGTCATCGGGGATATAGGTGTTCTTCAGCTTTTCTCCCACGCTGATGACCTGATTGGCAATTTCCACCGCATTGCTGCCGGGTTTTTTGCCGATGGCCAGAGTCACCGCCGGCGCGTAGTCAGGTTTGGCGCCGTCCTTCCAGGCCTTGCCGCCAGTAAACCAGACGTACGATTCGGGCGTGTCGGCGTCGTCCACCACTTCGGCGATATCCTGCAGGTACACGGCGTTGCCGTTGTGGGTGGAAATCACCAGGTTGCGCACGTCACTGGCGGTGGCCAACAGCAAGCCGGTTTGCACCGGAATGTTGGTGTTGTTTTCAATCCGATTGCCCGAGTGGGTCACCACGTTGGTGATCTGCAGGGCTTTTTCCACCGTGTCGAAGTCGAGGTTATAAGCGGCCATTTTTTCAGGGCTCAACAACACATGCACCACGTGATCCGGGCCGCCGATGGTTTGCACGATGCGGGTATTGGGAATGCGCTTGATTTCCGCTTCCAGCGCGTGGGAAACCTGCTCCAGCTCAAACTGGCCCTTTTCCGGGTTGTCGGTCCAGAAAGTGACGGTGACAATGGGCACATCATCAATGCCCATGGGCCGCACCAGCGGTGGTGTGGCGCCCAGGGAAGGCGGCAGCCAGTTGGCGTTGGAGTGAATTTCGTTATAGAGCCGCACAATGGCGGTTTCACGCGGGATGCCCACCTCAAACTCGGCGGTAATCACGGCCATGCCCGGGCGCGACATGCTGTACACGTGCTTGATGCCGTCAATGGAGTCGATGACCTGTTCGGCCGGAAAACTGATGAGGTTTTCCACTTCCTTGGCGCTGGCGCCAGGCAGGCCCACGTAGACGTTGGCAAAGGTCACATCGATTTGTGGCTCTTCTTCGCGCGGTGTCACCATGACGGCGAAAGCACCCAGCAGCAGGGCCACCAACGCAATCAGAGCGGTGATGGGGTTGTCCTGGAACTTGGCCGCCAGTTTACCGGCAAGAGAGAGTTTTTCGCTATTGGCTGACATGGCTGTTATCTCCGCTGCGCTTCAATGGCCCATGGATCCAGTGCCACCAGTTCTCCGGGCTTCAGGCCGGAAATGATTTCCACCTTGTCACCGAGCCGATCGCCTACGCGCACTTGCCGTAACAGAATGTCTTCACCGTTCTTGACGAACACCAGGCTTAGTTCACTGCGTCGCATAATGGCCTTGGCCGGGATAACAACGGCTTTTTTGGTGCCCAGTTCAAACACCACCTTGGTGGTCATGCCCGGGTAAAGCTCGGCGTTCTGGACTTCAATGTCGATGCGTGTCTTGAAGGTGCGTGTGGCCGGGTCGGCGTAGGGGAAAATAGTGATTTGCTTGGCCGGAACGCGCCCACCAGTGGGCAGGATGACTTCGGCTTTCATGGTTTTTTTCACTTGCAGGATAATGCTC
>WGBZ01000375.1 GCA_015494035.1 Lysobacterales bacterium
GCGGTGGCGCTGTGGGACAACCGCATTTTCGAGGCGCGGGTCATCGGCAGCGACCCGGACACCGATCTGGCGGTGCTGAAAATCGAGGCCGACGGCCTGGACGCGGCAGAATTTGCCGACAGCGACAAGGTGCGCCCCGGCGACGTGGTGCTGGCCATTGGCAACCCGTTCGGCCTCAGCCAGACGGTGACCCACGGCATCGTCAGCGCCACTGGCCGCAGTGGCCTGGATGTGTCGGCGATTGAGAACTTTATCCAGACCGACGCGCCGGTGAATGAAGGCTCCTCCGGAGGCGCGCTCATCAACACACTGGGGCAGGTGGTGGGCATCAATACCGCGATGCTCAACAAACACGGCGCCCAGGGCATCAACTTTGCCATTCCGGCCAATGCTGCGCGCATGATCATGGAAGAAATCCGCAAACACGGTAAGGTCTTGCGCGGTTGGCTGGGACTGGCCATGTGGAACCCCAGCTACCAGATACGAGGCATCCAGAAGCCCGATCAGGGCGTGCTGGTGCTGGGGGTTTACGAAGGCACGCCGGCGGCGCGCGCCGGCATCAAGGTGGGCGATGTGATTACCGCGGTCAATGGCGTGGAAGTGCGGGACGACCGCCACTACCGGGAGCTGATTGCCTCGACCAAACCCGGCGAAACCATTCGCCTGCAGGGCATGCACCAGAAAAAACCGTTCGTGATCGATCTGGTGGCCATGGAACAGCCTTCGATGATTGCCGAAAGCAAGAACTGAACCCCCGGCCAGCGCCGAGTTCACGATTCGATCAGAGGTTCCCTAGGCCTTGGGCAGGGTCACGCCCTGTTGCCCCTGGTATTTTCCCTTTCTGTCCTTGTAGGACACCGCGCAATCTTCATCGGACTGGAAAAACAGAAACTGGGCCACGCCTTCGTTGGCATAGATTTTGGCCGGCAGTGGCGTGGTGTTGGAAAATTCCAGCGTCACGTGGCCTTCCCATTCCGGCTCCAGCGGTGTGACATTGACGATGATGCCACAACGGGCGTAAGTGGACTTGCCCAGGCAGATGGTGAGCACATCGCGGGGGATTTTCAGGTATTCCACAGTGCGCGCCAGGGCAAAGGAATTGGGCGGGATGATGCAGACGTCCGACTGGATGTCCACAAAGCTTTGGGGGTCGAAATTCTTCGGGTCCACCACGGCCGAATTGATGTTGTGGAAAATCTTGAACTCGTCGGCGCAGCGTACGTCGTAGCCATAGCTCGAGGTGCCGTAGGAGATGATTTTTTCGCCATTGGCCTGCGACACCTGGCCCGGTTCAAAGGGCGAGATCATGCCGTGTTCTTCGGCCATGCGTCGGATCCACTTGTCTGACTTGATGCTCATACTAAAACGCCTTTTTCAGTGACAGCGGGTTGTTGCGGTTGATGTCCACCGGCAGTTGCGCCAGGGCGTGGCCGGTGTTGAGGGCGATTTTCTTGCCGGTTTCAGCCAGCGGGCCGTTTTGCCACAGTTTTTCCGGCAAGCCGGCGTCCATCTGCTGACGAATGTCGATATTCAACGGCAAGCGACCCAGGATTGGGGCATCGAATTTTTCCGCCATGGTTTGCGCCGCGCCGTGGCCGAAGATGTGCTCCTCGTGGCCGCAATTGGGGCAGACAAAGGTGCTCATGTTTTCGATCACGCCCAGTACCGGCACGTCCACCTTGTTGAACATGGCCCAGGCGCGCTGGGCATCAATCAGGGCGATATCCTGCGGGGTGGTGACAATCACCGCTGCGGTGACGGGGATTTTTTGCACCAGCGTCAGCTGGATGTCGCCGGTGCCTGGCGGCAGGTCGATGAGCAGGTAATCGAGGTTGTTCCAGCGCGTTTCGCCAATCATTTGCATCAGCGCCCGGCTGACCATGGCGCCGCGCCAGATGGCCGGTGAGGCGTCGTCCATCATGTAACCCAGGGACATGTTCTGGATGCCGTCGGCGTCCACCGGCAAAAAACTTTTGTTATCCGGAGAGGCCGGCTTGCCGTGGTCACCCAACATGCGTGGCATGCTGGGGCCATAGATGTCGGCATCCAGAATGCCCACCCGGGCGCCCAAGGCTTGCAGTGATTTGGCCAGCATGACGGTGACGGTGGATTTGCCCACGCCGCCTTTGCCCGAGGCCACGGCGATGATGTTTTTGATGCCGTCGATGGGGGCAATGTCGCGCTGAACCTTGTGGGGCCGGATGACGCTGCCAAAACCGGCCAGGTGCGTTTGCGGCGCGATTTTTGCCAGTGCCTGCTGCACCGCTTCGCGTTCGGCAGGCAGGAACTCACCCAGCGGATAACGCAGCATCACCGACACATCGCCGGGTACTTTTTTGTCCTGTTTGACCTCAACCGCCTGGCCATAGGGTTTTTCGATCACCGGGTCGTGTACGCTGGCCAGCGCCTGACGAAGGGCTTTGCGATCCAGCGGGGTGCCGCCCGGAGATTCTGTGTCAGTGGTATGGGTTTGTTTAGGCTCGGGCGCTGTGCTGTGCTGCGGCTGTTTGCTGGCTTTATCACCGGAATCGGGCTTTTTGCCGCCAAACAGGTCTTTGATTTTCATAGCTTTTCGGGTTCCTGGGTGTGGTCTGTGAGGATTTCCTGCAACAGGGCGCGGGTGGACTCGTCGGTGTTCAGGGTCTCCAAAGTGCCGGCGTGTAAATGCTGATCAATCTGCCGCGCCATGCGTTTGCCCAGTTCGACCCCGGGCTGGTCGAAACAGTTCACGTCCCAGATCACCGACTGGGTAAAGACCATGTTTTCGTACAGGGCCAGCAGTTGACCCAGGCTGTGTGGTGACAAATCGTCCAGCAACAGCACCGAAGAGGGCCGGTTGCCGGGGCAGCAGGCGTGGCGGTCGGTGCGCTGATCGCGCGTGCCATTCATGAGCGTGGCTGATTGAGCCAGCATGTTAATAAGCAAAAAACGCTGGTTTTCAGTGGCGGGTTGGCGCACGCCGATAAAATCCACCGGAATCACGTCGTTGCCCTGATGGAAGGCCTGGAAAAAAGCGTGCTGGGAAAGCTGCCCGTGTTCGCCAAAAACCCACGGCGAGGTGGAATAGGGCACCGGCTGGCCTCGCACATCGCGGCCCTTGCCCACGCTTTCCATCATCAATTGTTGCAGCCAGGCCGGCAGGTGTTTGAGGCGGGCGTCATACGGCAACACGGCATAGGCCGACAATTGCATAAAGTTGCGGTACCAGATGGAAAACAACGCCATTAACACCGGCAGGTTACGATGAAACGGGGCACTGGCGTAATGTTCATCCAGGCTTTCAGCCCCTTCTAGCAAGCGGGAAAAAGCTTCTGGCCCGACGCTCATGAGGATGGGAAAGCCGATGGCAGACCAGAGCGAAAAACGTCCGCCAATGCTGTGCGCAAAGGGCAGTACATGGCTTTCGGGTATGTCCAGGCGGGCCGCAGCATCCTGATTAGCGGTGGCGGCGACGAAACTCTGGCGGTTTTCTCCTGGCTGGTAACCCTCCAAGGCGATAATACGTTGCATGACCGCTTTGGTGTTACGCAGGGTTTCGCTGGTGCCCAGGCTTTTGGAGGAGACACAAAACAG
>WGBZ01000376.1 GCA_015494035.1 Lysobacterales bacterium
GTCTATGCCTGCGTCAGCCCAGCCGTTTGCCGCCAGCACCGCCGCAGCCGCGCGAAACGTGCCCGAGGCGCCCACGGCTTGACGCCAGCCGGCATCCAGAAAGGCCCGGCGATAGGGCCGTAATACACGTTGGACTTCCAGCACCGCCGCGGCCCAGGACGAGGCCAAAGCCTTGTTCGTCGTGGCCGAGGCAAAATACCGGCGGGTAAAAGTCACGCAGCCCATGTCCAGGCTTTCACGCTGCAAAATGCGTTGTTGACAGCCGGTAATCAGCTCGGTGCTGCCTCCGCCAATGTCCAGCACCAGGCGGTTTTTCTTCAAGGGTGGCAGGGAGTGGCACACGCCGTGATAAATCAGGCGCGCCTCTTCGCGGCCGGAAATCACTTCAATGGGCACCCCCAGCGTGGCTTCGGCCCGCTGCAGAAAGTCCCGGTCGGCACTAGCCGCCCGCGAGGCTTTGGTGCCCACCACGCGGGTGTTATCCGCAGGCACGCCACGCAAACGCTGTGCCATGTGTTCCAGGCTCTGCAGCGCCCGTTGTTTGACCGTTTCATCCAGGGTGCCATCGCCTTGCAGCCCCTCGGCCAGCCGCACCGTATGCTTGAGTTTGTCCAGTACCCGCCAGTGACCATCACCGGCCTCGGCCACCAACAGGTGAAAACTGTTGGAACCCAGATCCAGCGCCGCAAAAATCGCGTCTTTAGTCATGGCCCCAGTGTGCCGCAAGCCCGCACAAAAGAAAAGCCGGAGCAAGCCCCGGCTTTGTTATTTCATCCAAACTAAGTTCTGGTTTTCATCCCTTTGGCCGCAAATGCAGCCTGATTATTAACTCATCTGGCCAGATGCGGCTGGACCGTGTCCCCTTTTTTCAACGTGCGAAGCGTTTTTACCGCATAAGTGATGCCGCCGGTGGCCAGAATCAGGTTAGCCAGCAGAAAACCACTTAAATTAAAGAGGGCATCATTGCCCATCAACACTTTGAGGATAATAGCTAACAGGCCGTAAGCCGTGCAAAAAACCACCATGGCAATAAAGCCAGCGGCCAATGCTTCATTATCTACGCCGCGTGAGCTTTGATCGCGCAGTAATGCCGTCAAGGTTTCGCTTTTCTGGATGGCTCGGGAGGTGCGCAACAGTAAAAAGGCAATCACGAGATTGGCCAGTGCCAACACGGTTACCCCGATTTGAAGGAAAGACAGGGATGTGGGGCCTAAATCCGGGCGGTATAACATCATCCCGTTTAACAGCATGGTGATTCCGGCAGCAAAAAGAATAAACAAAACCGTGTTTTTCTGGTGGCTGATGACAATATGAGTGGCTTCTTTGTTCATGATAAGGGGTCCTCTGTGTGAGCGTTAGAGCCTTTATCATGCATTATGTTTACTTTTGGGTCAATATATTCTTAAGCGCACCTCAACGGGTCAGGCTGTTGCCACTATTTTCTCGGCACCTTTCGCGCTTCCAGTTCAATTTCAATCAGCAGCTCTGGCAGGGCGAGGCCCTTGACCTCTAGCCAGGTGCCGGTGGGAAAGTGTTTTGTGTAGATTGTGCTCCGGTAGCCGGACACTTTAAGCAACCCGGCCATGTCGGTGGTGAAAATATTTTCCACAATCACATCGTCAAAGGAAAAACCGTGGTACCTGAGGATTTTTTCCAGATCCGAGTACGCGTTTTTCATCTGCTGTTCCAGGTCGCCCACGGCCGTTGGATTGCCCTTCTCATCCATGCTGACGGCCCCGGAAATGATCAGTTCATCGCCAATCTTTATGGCATGGGTGTAACCAAAGCTTTTTTCAACTTCCGGCCGTAACATAAAGTACTGTGGCCCGTCTTTTGCGACCTGGGGTTTCTGTCTCTGTGCCGGACCAGGCCGACCAGATGATACGCACCCGCTTACCGCTGCGGTTAGTATCAACCCACAAGCACACCTGAATACTGTTTTCGTGAATACTGCTTTCATGATTCCCCCCGCTGAATTGGCCTTTGGAACAGGCCAAGGTTTGTTTGATAGTTTTCGCCTGGTCATCAAGGCATGGGTGTAATCTCCCCATTTTTAACGGGAGTTAAAAGTAGAGGCTCCTGTCGCCATAGCGAGTTTCTGCATTGGCGTTATGCCCCCGAGAGCCATATTTGGCCTTTCGTTATTGTATGACCATAACCACCGGGTGGCCATTTCCTTGACTTCA
>WGBZ01000377.1 GCA_015494035.1 Lysobacterales bacterium
CCTGTATTACCGGCCCGGAGGCAAATACGGTGAACACGCCGACAGCCAGTATTATGACAAGGAACAAAACCTGTGGATAAAATGCCTGGATCGCGATTACAGCCTGCTGATTTACCTCAATGACGATTTCACCGGCGGCGAATTGTATTTCAAGAAATTTGATTACACCTACCGGCCCCAGGCCGGCGATCTGGTGCTGTTCCCGTCCAATCATATTTATATGCACGAGGCCCGTCCGGTTCTCAGCGGCCAGCGACTGGCCGTGGTTAGCTGGCTGGCCGAAAAGGGGCAGCCAAAAGTGCAAAACCCCCGACCGGCCACGGCCATTGACTATGCGTGACTTCACGTAACAAGTAACCACGTAAAAAAACTATGAGCCTAGGTCTGAAAAACCACGCAAGGAGACAATCCGCATGAAAATGGTGACAGCCATCATCAAACCCTTCAAACTCGATGACGTGCGAGAAGCGCTGGAAGACATCGGCATCCACGGCATTACCGTGACCGAGGTCAAAGGTTTTGGCCGACAAAAAGGCCACACCGAGTTGTACCGCGGGGCTGAATACGTGGTGGACTTTCTGCCCAAACTAAAGCTGGAAATCGCCGTCAGCGAAGACCAGCTGGACCGGGTCATCGAGGCCATCATGGAAACCGCCAGCAGCGGCAAGATCGGCGACGGAAAAATATTCGTCCACAGCCTGGAAAAAGTCGTTCGCATTCGCACCGGCGAAATGGACGAGGACGCCATTTGAAATGCCTTTTCAGGAATTCCCTGCAATCGTTTGCTTCTTCTCCGGTTCTCCCTGACTTTGCCGCTTTGTGCCGGCGCCACCGTGGATAAATAAAACTGACATGCGCTGCACCCGAATGCCCTTGCTTGACGGCCCCGATGTGGAGGCCAAACGTCAGGAGATACTGACCTATTTTCAGGACACCTGGGCCGCCTACGAAAGCCTGTTCGAATTGATAAAAACCCCGGCGGCTTACTACCTGCGCCCTGAACCCCTGCGCCATCCGCTGATATTCTATTATGGTCACACCGCCACCTTTTTTATCAACAAGTTGCGCGTGGCCGGTTTGCTCAAAGAGCGGGTAGACCCGCACCTGGAAGCCATACTCGCCATCGGTGTGGATGAAATGTCCTGGGACGACCTGGACGAAACCCATTATGACTGGCCCAGCGTTGAAACGGTACGTCAGTACCGGCAACGCGTCAAAGCCATCGTTGAAGCACTGATCCGCACCCTGCCACTGAAATTACCCATCGGCTGGGACGATCCGTTCTGGATCATTCTCATGGGCATTGAGCACGAGCGCATTCACCTGGAAACCTCATCGGTGCTGATACGCCAGTTGCCATTGGAACACGTGCAGCCTCACCCCGAATGGCCCACGTGCCCAACGGCCCGGACTGGCAGCCCGGTGGCGCTGTCCAATCCCCTGGTGGCTGTCACCGGCGCGCGCGTCCAGCTGGGCCGACAACATCCGGCAGAAACCTATGGCTGGGATAACGAATACGGTATCCACACGGAAAATGTCGCGGATTTCGAAGCAGCGCAACACCTGGTCTCGCAGGGTGAATTCCTGGCCTTTGTGGAAGACGGAGGTTATGACAATCGCCAATGGTGGACCGAAGAAGGCTGGCGCTGGTGTCAATACCAGAAAACACAGGGCCTTGGCCGGCACCCACTGTTCTGGCGCCGCGGCAACGACGGAAGCTGGCGCTATCGGGCGCTGGCTGAAGAACGCCCCATGCCCTGGGACTGGCCGGTGGATGTCAATTACCTGGAAGCCAAGGCCTATTGCAACTGGCTGGCACACCGCACCGGATTGTCCGTGCGCCTGCCCACCGAAGCCGAATGGCGGCGCCTGTATGACCTCAGTCTTGAGTCCCACTACCCGGACTGGCCCTGCGAGCACACACCGGCCAACATCAACCTGGCACATTGGGCCTCTTCCTGCCCGGTGGACCGGTTCGCTCATGGCGATTTTTACGATGTGGTGGGCAATGCCTGGCAATGGACGGAAACGGCCATCAACGGTTTCGACGGCTTTGCAGTGCACCCGGCCTATGATGACTTTTCCGTGCCCACCTTCGATGGCCAGCACAACCTCATCAAGGGAGGCAGCTGGATTTCCACTGGCAATGAAGCCCACCGCGATGCCCGCTACGCCTTCCGTCGTCATTTTTACCAACACGCCGGTTTTCGTTACGTGGTCTCACAACAGGCCGTCGAGCAGACCTTCAACAGCTATGAAAGCGATGAACTGATCGCCCAGTACCTGGAGTTCCACTACGGCGACACGTATTTTGGCGTCAACAATTTTCCTTCATCCTGTGTGCAGGCCATTGCGCCACTGCTGACAGACCGACCCTGTGAACGCGCACTGGACGTTGGTTGCGCCGTGGGCCGCAGCGCCTTCGAACTGGCCCGGCATTTTCAGCACGTGGATGCCATTGATTTTTCCACCCGATTCATTCGCAACGCCATTGCCCTGCAGAAAAACGGCGAAGTCCGCTATCTGATTCCCACCGAAGGCGAATTAACGCAAATGAAAGCGGCCAGACTGGATGAGCTGGGACTAAATGAATGGGCTGGCCGGGTACATTTCAGTCAGGGCGATGCCTGCAATCTGAAGGCCCGCTACAGCGACTACGACCTGATTTTTGCCGGCAACCTCATTGACCGCCTGTATGACCCGGAAAAATTTCTGCGAGACATTGTACAGCGGCTGAAACCTGGCGGGGTGCTGGTGTTGACCTCCCCTTACACCTGGCTGGAAGAGTTCACACCGAAGGAAAACTGGCTGGGCGGCAAAAAAGTCAATGGCGAGAACCAGACCACTCTGGATGCCCTGCATCGCATCCTGGAACCTGCCTGTGAATTCATCGAAAAAGCGCGCGATATTCCTTTTGTGATTCGCGAAACGGCGCGCAAACACCAGCACACCATCGCCCAGATGACTGCATGGCGCAAACGATGAACGAACACTTCCCACCGCTGGCCATGCAGGTCTGGAACCAGGGCGTAAAACAATGGGCTGCTGCTCACGGAAGACAGATACAGCCCATTCACAACTCCGAGCCGGAGCCCCTTTCGACCAGTGAATTTGAGCAACTGACAGGTGCTTCGGTCAATGCGCTGGTCAACGACATTTCCCTGGGCTATGCGCCCGATGATGGCACCTGGGCACTGCGATCGGCCGTGGCTGAAACCATGCCTGGCTTGACCGCGGACCAGGTCATCAGCACCGCCGGCGCTCAGGAAGCCCTGACGCTGGTGCTGCATGCCCTGCTGGAAAAAAATCACAAGGCCGTGGTCATCACGCCGATTTTTGAACCCATTCTGCGGCTCTTGCAAGGCCTGGAAATTGATATCACCGCCGTGCCTTTAGCACTGGAAAAACAGCAATGGCGACTGGATCTGGACGCCCTGTTCAGTGCCATGGGCAGCCACTGCAAGGTGCTGGTGGTCAATTTTCCGCATAACCCCACCGGCATGATGGTGTCACCGGCGCACTGGCAGGCCATTGTCTCCCAGTGCGAGAAGCACGGCACCTGGCTGGTGAGCGACGAAGTGTTCCGGGGGCTGGAACAAAACCCGTCAAACACGCGCCTTACGCCAGCGGCGGTGGCTTCTGCCCGTGGCATCAGCATTGGCGTGACCGCCAAATCGCTGGCCCTGCCCGGGGTGCGGGTGGGCTGGCTCAGTTGCCGGAATTCAGCGGTACGGCAAAAGGTGCTGGCCATCAAACAGTATTTTTCCATCTGCAACAGCCAGCTGGATGAAGCCGTGGCCACCGCCGCGATCAGGAACCACACGGCGATCTGGCAACGCAGCGCGGCCATCGTCGCTGACAATACCCGGAGTTTTGAGCAGGCTCTGGATGCGGCCTTCGCCCGGCAACCAGAAAAAAAACCGAATGTTATTCCGCCCCAGAGCGGCTGTACTGGCTTTGTGTCCTTGGGCGAAACAGCCGGAAATGGCCGAAAAAATGCTGAGGCAGAGTTATGTCGCTTTGTGCTGGAAAAAACAGGCCTCAATACCTACCCCGGGCAGTTGTTTGCCAGCCAGGTGCCCGGGTTTCGTCTCGGCTTTGGTTACCGGCGTTTTGCCCGGGACTATGCGCCCCTTGCCGATGCACTGGCTCAGTGACGGCAGAAGGCATAGCCCGGTCAGCCACTGAAGCAAAAGTTGCTGCAGGTCAAAGCACCACCCTTCGGGCTGGGTAAAATGGACGCTTGTTCCCACCCTGCGAGGAGACGCCATGAGTGACAACCACCGGATTTTCCGCCTGCGCCTGAAAGTGGACTATGGCGAAGAAAATGACACGTTCGTGGTGCAGAAATATAGTGACGAAGAAAAGCGCTGGCTCGCGCTGGCCATTAACGAAAAAACGCCGGGACTGCTGGTGTTTCTGTACTCTATTCTCACCTGCCAGCACCTGTTTCTGCGCAACCCGGCGCAGAAAGCCGGTCTGCGCCTGCGGCATACCAGCGGTGAACTGCAGGGGCGCTTTAACCGGAAAACGTTTCGTTTCGAGTCTATCCAGACGGCTTTTTCTGTCAGCAGCGAGGTGGAACCGCCCTGTCAGCTGGCCGAGGAAATCACTCAGGCCATGCGCCATTGCCCGGTGTCGCGCAACCTGGACCCGGCCATCGAGAAAACCCTGAGTCTGAGTTTTGCCAGCCTACTTTAGACTGTCTCATTGCATAAGGTCACTCTTTAAACTCTGAAATGACCTCATAAAGTTATGCATAAAAGAAGTAAATTTTAGAATGTTCTCAATCAGCTTTGATGTGTAAAAATATGTGCTAACATAATTGATTCGTTAACATATAGGAGAGGCCATTAATGAGAAAGATTTCTTTATTAGCTGTCGGGTCTCGCTTGATCATAAACTTTCTTTTTGAATAATTCCGGTTGTTTTTTCTGCCAGGACTTAAGTGCCTGAACGGGCGTGATGTGGCCGAGGTTTTTCTGCGGAATATGGTGATTATAAATCTTCTGGTACTGATGCAGGGTTTCGCGTAAATCCCTGGAAGCATCAAAACGGGTGGTGGTGAGGATTTCACTGATTCGCCCATTGAATCGTTCCACCATGCCGTTGGTCTGTGGGCGTTTGGGCGTGATCAGGCGGTGTTCAATGCCTGCTTTCTGGCAGACCTGGTCAAAAGGGTGTTTGCCGGTGGGTTCGCGCTCACCGGTGGCCACAAAGCGGTCGGTGAATTCCTTGCCATTGTCTGTCAGGACTTTGCTGATCACAAAAGGCGCCTTGTCGATCAGGCGTTTCAGGAAGCCACTGGCGCTGCGGGCACTTTTGGCCGGCAGGATTTCCAGATAAACCCAGCGCGTGGCTCGGTCGATGGCAACAAACAGGTACTTGCGGCTGGACTCATCGGGCATTTGCGGCAGGTATTTGACATCCACGTGCATAAAGCCCGGTGCGTAATCTTTGAAGGTCTTGGGGGCTGCTGTCTGCAAGTCCTCTTTTTCCCGCAGCATGTCTCTGAGATTGGACACCCCGTAACGGCGCAGGGTGCGGTGGATGCCTGCACGGGTGGCTTTGGGATGAATGAATTCACGCACGACCACCAACAGGTCATCCAGGGGCAATAACAGCAACTTGCGCAGTTCAACCACCAGCCTTTCCTGGTATTCGCTGAGCGTGGTTCGCAGGCGATGGGGGCGGTGGCTGCGGTCAGTGAGGTCCTCCCGGTTCTGCCATTTTCGGATGGTCTGTGGGGTGACGTTGTATTGTTTGGCCAGATCAACTTGCTTGCGGTCACGCTGCGCCTTGATCTCGGCACGAATCTCGGGGGTGGTGCGGGCTTGGGGATGGATGACCATGATGTTATGCTTCCTCCAGGTTGTGCATCAACCAGCCATTTAACAGATGGCGACTTCGGAACAAAGGATAACTCCTTTTTGGAATAGAATCTATCGAGACCCGACAGTTAGCAAAAATTAGATCACTACCCAACTGCGACTGCACGGCCGCCAGGGCATCAATGCGACCCCAGCCGTAACTGTTGTTGGGCGACTGGCTGCCGGGAACCGAACCGCAGTTTTGCGTGCTGGTTTTGGGCACTGCGCTGCCAGTCAGCACGGCTCGGATGGCTGCCGGCTGACCGGCCAGGGACGGGGCTGCAGAGAGCAATAGGGCGGTGACACCGGTGACATTGGGTGAGGCCATGCTGGTGCCGCTCTTGAACCCGTATCCACCACCGGGAACGGAAGAGCGCACCGAAGAGCCGGGTGCGGAAATATCGGGCTTCAGGCGGTAGCTGCCATCGACGGTTACCGGGCCGCGGCCACTGAAACCGGAAAGGCTGTCGGTGCTGGTGGTTGAACCCGCGGTCAGGGCTGAAGCATAAATGGCCGGCGGGTCGGCAATGCTGCTGCAGGCGGAACCGTCATTGCCGGCGGCTACCACCACCACGATGCCAGCGGCGACCACATTGTCCACCACGGTTTTCAGCTGATTGGGGTCTGTGCAGCCTTCGCTGGTGACGCAGCCCCAGGAGTTATTGATGACTTGCGGCGCCTTTCCGGGGTCAGGGTTCTGATCGTTCAGGTCAGTGGGCGCCATAAACCACTGAAAACATTCGGTGTAACTGGCTGGCGTGCCAAAGCCGTTGTTCATGTTCCGGCAGCCAATCCAGCGTGCACCTGGAGCCACGCCCACCTGATTGCCTTGCCCGTCATCGCCCACGATGGTGCCCATGGTGTGGGTGCCATGGCTGTTGTCATCGCAGGGTTGCGGGCTGTCTGCCGGGCACGACCCGTTGGCCACGTGGATGGCGTCGTGCCAATTATAATTGTGATCAGCCGTACTGCCGTTCCAGCCGCGATACGCATTGATCAGTGCCGGGTGATTCCATTGGTAGCCGGTATCCTGGCCGCCAACCACCACGCCACCACCGGTGAAACCCAGCCCCCATACCGCCGGGGCATTGACCTTATCGACGTTCCACTCGATGGCATTGGGGCTGTGAATTTGCCAGGGCGTTTCGGTTTTGGGCAGATTGACCCGAAACGGCGCATTGGAAAACGCGTGGGTGATGTCCGGTCGTTGCAATAACTGGAGTAACTGTGCCTTGCTGGTGCGGACCCAGATGTCGTTGCTGACCCAGAAAGCCCGATGCGGGATGCCAAGGCGATTCAGGGCATCAATCAGGCTGGCCTGAGTGGCGCTGGCGTGCTGGCGCAACTGGTCAACAGCTGATCGCAAGCGGGTCAGGCGATCGGTGTTTTCCGGCAGACGCAAGGCAAGTGGGGGCAGCCTCAGTATGGCCTCGATGGTGGCTTCACTCGATGAACGATTCAGTTCCCGCGCCAGTGTGGGCGATACCTTGTCAGTGATTGGTAACGTTTGAACAGTACCCAGATCTGGCTGGGGTTGGTTGCCTGTGGCGGGCACCGGTGTTTTGCCTGCCGTGGCCGCCCGGCTGCTCATCAGCGGTATACATACTGCAGTGAGGACTAGCCCGGACA
This sequence comes from Lysobacterales bacterium, assembly GCA_015494035.1. Taxonomy (GTDB): domain Bacteria; phylum Pseudomonadota; class Gammaproteobacteria; order Xanthomonadales; family Marinicellaceae; genus S144-45. The sequence goes on from WGBZ01000377.1 coordinate 7,500, forward strand.
GCAGCAGCGGGTGACCAAGGCGGTAAGGGACCGGGTTTGAAATCCGTTGGCCTGCGCCCTTCACGCACCGCCCTCGGGCCAGCGGCTTGTCGGCAGGGGTTGGTTTAAAAGTCTCAGGTCGCAGGTGCATTCAAAAGGTCAGGACTGGCCAGGGATTACTGAACAATACCCAGTTTCTTGCCGTATTTGCGATAAAGTTGCTGCTGCTTGCCGTTCAGGTCGATTTCGCGGCCGTCGATAAACGCGTGTGTCAAGTGATTGCCCGCCATGTCCAGGGCATTGCCATTGGAGATGAACAAGGTGGCGGACTTGCCCTTTTCCACGCTGCCGTACTTGTTGTCAATGCCCAGAATGGCCGCGTTATCCAGCGTAATCATTTTCACAGCCTGCTCTTCATCCAGCCCATAGGCCGCGGCCGTGCCGGCGGTAAAAGCCAGGTTGCGTGCGCTGGCGCTCATGCCCGCCTGATAGGCCAGGCCGGTTTTGATGCCGTGCTGGCGCAAGAAAGCCGGCAGGGCGTAGGCTTCATCCAGGCTGGCGTCTTTCTGGTGGGGCAGGTCGTGCACCGAGGTGACAATGACCGGCACGCGCTGCTTGCTGACAAAATCCACCACCGGCTTGACCGCTGCCCCGGTGACCAGCACGAGGTTATCGGCCAGTGCTGTGTTTTGACCGAGCTGTTTGAAAAAGCCGATTGACTCGATGATGCCCTTGGGGTCTGCCGCGTGGATGTAGAGTTTCTTTTTGCCATCGAACACGCCACTGAGGCTGGCCAGTTTCTGGTTGGTGAGGTTGGCCGGTGGTTTTGCCCACCAGCTTTTGGCGTCACGGAACAGGTCCTTGATTTGCCGGGCTTTCTCGGCAAACTGCTTGTCTTTTTTCATGGAAACCATAAAGGTGCCCAGGTCGAATTGCAGTCGCGCACGAGCCGGCCAGTTGACGTGCACCGCGTCATCGGTTTTCACTGCCGCGTCTTCCCAGTTCCAGGCATCCAGTTGCACCACTGATGAGGTGCCTGACACCAGTCCGCCCTGGGGCGTGGTTTGCGCCAGCAGAATGCCATTAAATTTCATGGTGGGAATGCGCTCGCTTTCGGCGTTGTAGGCCACAATGCTGCGCACGTTAGGGTTGAGCTGACCCACTTCGCGGGCATCCAGAGTGGCTTTGAGTGAATCCACTTCGCGCAGCCCGAGGTCGGTGACCGGCAGAATGAAGCCCGGATAAACAGCGGCTCCTTTGGCGTCAATAATGCGATGATCGGCTTTGACCAGTGGCAAGCGTCCGGATGCCACTTCGGTAATGACGCCGTTTTCAAAGGAAATCTGGGCATTCGGGAGTACGCGGCCATCACCGGTGTGCAAGGTGGCATTGGTGATGGTGATGCCCTGTTTCTGGGGTGGAGCCGGTGTCGGCGGCATGGACTGCACGGCGGTGAAGGTGCCAAGCAAAGCGGCCATCAGCACCAGGCGCAGGCGAGCGTGGCGAGAGCGGGGCAGGACAGTCCGGGCAGTGGCGGGGGTGAAATCAGTCATGGCTGTTCTCCGTGTGCAGCAGGTATTCATAGCCGTGCAGGCTGTCGCAATGGAAGTGTTTCTCAGGCTGGGGCAGCACCGGCTTCTTGTCACCGGGAGATTCCTGCGCCAGTTTAATGAGGCGGGCTTTGGTCTCGGCAATGCGTTTTTCCAGCGCCGCGTTTCGTTCCCGATCGTAAAGAATAGCGCCGTCCACCAAGGTTTTTTCCACCTTGGCCTTGATGGACAAGGGCATATCACTCCACAGCACCAGGTCGGCATCCTTGCCCACGGCAATGCTGCCCATGCGGTCATCCAGGTGCAGCAGTCTGGCTGGGTTGAGGGTGACCAGCTTCAGGGATTCTTCGGGGCTCAGTCCGCCGTACTTGATGGACTTGGCGGCTTCCTGATTCAGTCGGCGGGACATTTCGGCATCGTCAGAGTTGATGGCGGTGGTGATACCAACCTTGTCGAGCATGGCCGCGTTATAGGGAATGGCGTCGTTGACTTCCCACTTATAGGCCCACCAGTCGGAGAAGGTGGAACCGCCGGCGCCGTGTTTTTTCATCTTGTCGGCCACCTTGTAGCCTTCCAGTATGTGGGTGAACGTGTTGACCCGAAAGCCGAAGTCTTCGGCCACGCGCATGAGCATGGTGATTTCCGACTGGACATAGGAATGGCAGGTAATGAAACGTTTTTTGTTGAGGATTTCAACCAGTGTTTCCAGCGCCAGGTCGCGTCGCGGCGGTGCCGTTTTCTTTTTCTTTGACGGGCTCAAGCGGTTGTATTCGGCCCAGCGTTTTTCGTAGTCCCGCGCCTGGGCGAACTGGTCACGGTAAACCTGTTCCACGCCCATGCGGGTGAGCGGATAGCGAATGGATTGCTGGGCCCGCGACCGCTTGACATTTTCCCCCAGGGCAAACTTGATGAACGGATCGGCGCCTTTGATCAACAGGTCCTCGGCATCGCTGCCCCAGCGCATCTTGACAATGGCCGACTGGCCGCCAATGGGATTGGCCGAACCATGCAATAACTGGGCGGCGGTGACGCCACCGGCCAGGTTGCGGTAAATGTTGATGTCTTCAGGGTTGAGGGAGTCGGCCATGCGCACCATGCCGGAATTCACGGCAATGTCGTTGATGGACAGCAGGGCGATGTGCGAGTGCTCATCGATGATGCCCGGACTCAGGTGTTTGCCGCTGGCATCGATGATTTTTTCGGCTTTTTTCTTCAGGTTTTTGCCAATGGCGGCAATTTTGCCGTTTTTAATCAACACGTCGGTGTTTTCGCTTACACCACGCTCGGTGTTTGTCCACACGGTGGCATTTTTGATCAGCAGCGTCTTGGGTTTTTCCGGCTGATTGAAGCCGTAGGCACTGAAGGGTTTGGGCAGTTCCGGTGGCTCGGTTTTTTTATCAGCCTTTGCCGTGTTGTTGTCTTCATCGTGATCGTGTTGCGCTTCACCGACCCGCACCAGTTGCCAGGTCTGGCTGCTA
>WGBZ01000378.1 GCA_015494035.1 Lysobacterales bacterium
AAACCACCACCGGTGGCAATGCGCTCAAGTTTTATTCATCAGTGCGTCTGGACATTCGCCGCATTGGTGCACTCAAGAAGGGCGATGAAGTCATTGGTAACGAAACCCGGGTCAAGGTGGTTAAAAACAAGCTGGCACCGCCGTTCAAGCAGGCCCAGTTTGAAATTCTGTACGGCGAAGGCATTTCCCGGCTGGGTGAATTGATCGATCTGGGCGTGGCCCATAACCTGGTTAACAAGTCCGGTTCCTGGTACAGCATGGGCGACACGCGCATTGGTCAGGGCAAGGAAAACGCGAAAATGTTTTTACGCGAAAACCCGGAAATGGCCGATGAGCTGGAAAGCAAAATCCGGGCCATTCTGTTGCCTGAAACCCATCGTCCGGATGAAATGGCGGCGGTTGAAGCCGAGAGCTGAATGACGGACTAAGGAAGCTTTAATTGAATCACGAACTCGCTTCTCATACCTGCTTCGTCCAGATTAAGGCATGAACGAAACACAGCCAGACCTCCTCAAAGCCAGGGCCAGTGCCCTGGCTTCCTTGTCTCGGCGCGACCACGCCGAAGCCGAGTTGCGCCAGAAGCTGGAAAGCAAGGGCTATCCGGCAGACACCATCACCCAGGTGCTTGATGAAATGCGGGGCCACGGTTACCTGGACGATGCCCGGTTTTCGGCCAGTTATGCCCGGTTACGCGCCGCGCGGGGCTACGGGCCGGTCAAGATTCGGCATGAATTGCAAAAACGTGGCGTGACCGCGGCCCTGGTCGAACAAGCCATGGCCCAACTGGATATTGACTTTACTGACAGCTGTCACCAGGTGCAGCGGCGCAAGTTTGGCAGCGAACCGCCTCGGGACATCAAAGACAAGGCGCGCCGCCAGCGCTTTCTGTATCAACGCGGCTTTGACGCCGATTGCATTCGCAGGGTTGTTCCTGACCCAAAGCGGTTCTGACAGGCAGCGACTGGGCCTTCAATCACAGGCAAACTCTTCCCTGTGGCTCGCCCGTAGCCACGGCAAGAAATGGCACAAAGCCATGGAATTGCGCTAAAATTCACGCTTTTATCCCAGCGCCCGCCCACAGGACATGCCGATGATCAGTACCGCAGAAGTTCGCCAGAAATTCCTGGACTACTTTCAGAAAAAACAGCATCAGCTGGTGCCCAGCTCGCCCCTGGTGCCGGCCAACGACCCGACGCTGTTGTTTACCAATGCCGGCATGGTGCAGTTCAAGGATGTTTTTCTGGGGGCGGAAAAACGGTCATACACCCGCGCCACCTCTTCGCAACGCTGTGTTCGTGCCGGCGGCAAGCACAATGACCTGGAAAATGTCGGTTACACCGCGCGCCATCACACCTTTTTTGAAATGCTGGGCAACTTCAGTTTTGGCGATTACTTCAAAAAGGAAGCCATCGAATTTGCCTGGGAGTTCCTGACCAGGGAGTTGGGCTTGCCCCCGGAAAAACTGTGGGTAACGGTGTACGAGGACGATGATGAAGCGGCCGATATCTGGCTGGAGCACATTGGGGTGGATCCGGAACGCTTTACCCGCATTGGTGACAAACCCGGTGGCAAACGGTATGAGAGCGACAACTTTTGGGCCATGGGAGACACTGGCCCGTGCGGCCCGTGCACCGAGATTTTCTACGATCACGGCCCTGACATTGCCGGAGGCCCGCCGGGCACACCCGAGGAAGACGGCGATCGTTACATTGAAATCTGGAACCTGGTTTTTATGCAGTACGACCGCCAGCCAGACGGGGAAATGAAACCCCTGCCCAAGCCCAGCGTTGACACCGGCATGGGGCTGGAGCGCATCACCTCCATTCTGCAAGGCGTGCACAACAATTACGACATTGACCTGTTTCAGCACCTGATCCGCCATGCGGCGCGACTGTTACGTCTTGAAGACACCGGCAGCGCCTCCCTGAAAGTGATTGCGGACCACATTCGCGCCTGCGCCTTCCTGATTGTGGATGGCGTCTTGCCTGCCAATGAAGGCCGTGGTTATGTGCTGCGTCGCATCATTCGCCGGGCGGCGCGGCATGGTCACAAACTGGGCGCGCGCGAACCGTTTTTTTACCGCATGGTGCAACCGCTGGTTGAAGTGATGGGCGATGCCTACCCGGAACTGGCAAAAAATCAGGCCATGGTGGAAATGGTACTCAAGCAGGAAGAAGAACGCTTTGCCGAGACACTGGATACCGGCATGCAGGAGTTTGAGCGGGCGATAAAAGCCATCGACAACGACACCATTCCTGGTGAGGTGGCTTTTAAACTGTATGATACCTACGGTTTTCCGCTGGATCTGACCCAGGACGTGGCGCGTGAAAAAGGCCTGCGCGTGGACGAAGCGGGGTTCCAGCAGGCCATGGACGAACAGAAACAACGCTCGCGCGCTTCTGGCCAGTTCAAGCAGGGCAGCCTGATGCCGGCTGAGTTGATGGCCAGCTTGCCTGCCACGGAATTCCTGGGTTATGACCAGCTGGATGCCGAAGCCACCATCCTGGCCTTGTTGCAAGACGGCAAGCCAGTGACCACGCTGGCGGAAGGGCAGCGCGGCACGGTGGTGCTGGATCGCACCCCGTTTTATGCCGAATCCGGTGGCCAGGTGGGAGACACAGGCACCCTGAGCAATAACGGGGCGATGGCGCGTGTCCTGGATACGCAAAAAGTGGCCGGGCAATTTCACGCCCATCAGGTGCTGGTGGAATCCGGGCAGTTGGAAACCAGCCAGCGCGTGCAGGCGTCCGTGGACAAGGCGCGGCGAGAGGCTATTCGTCTGAATCACACCGCCACGCACTTGCTGCACAAGGCGCTCAAGGATGTCCTCGGCGAGCACGTGCAGCAAAAGGGGTCGCTGGTGGCCGAAGACAAATTGCGCTTTGACTTTGCTCATTTCCAGCCCATCAGTGCCGAAGAACTGGCTGAAATTGAAAAACAGGTCAACGCAGCCATTCGTCGCGATCTGCCGGCACAAACAAAGGTGCTTTCTTACGATGAAGCCATCAACAGTGGCGCCGTGGCCCTGTTTGGCGAAAAATACGGCGACCGCGTGCGTGTGCTGGACATCGGTGGTTACTCGGTGGAGTTATGCGGCGGCACCCACGTGCAACACACCGGCCAGATCGGATTATTCAAGGTGACTCAGGAAGGCTCCGTGGCCTCCGGGGTGCGGCGTATCGAAGCGGTCACCGGCGAACACGCGTTAAAACACATACAGGATCGCGATGCCTTGTTGTCCGAGGTTTCCCGTCTGGTCAATGCGCCGGCGGACAAAATCAACGAGAAATTGCAGCAATTGTTGCAGCAGCACAAACAGCTGGAAAAGGAATTGTCACGCTTGCAACAGAAACTGGCCTCCCAGGCGGCCGGGGCCATCTGGGACGAGGTGCAAACCGTTGGTCAGGCCACTATTTTGACGAAAGTTTTCGAGGGCTTCTCCGTTCCCCAACTCAGGGACATGGTGGATCAGTTCAAGCAAAAGTTTCCTCGCGGGGTGATTGTTCTGGCCAATTATGCCGATGGCAAGGCGCAGTTGATCGCGGGTGTCAGCAAGGAACTTACGCAGCACATCAAAGCCGGCGACCTGATTCGCGAATTGGCTCAGTCACTGGGGGGGCGTGGCGGTGGCCGGCCAGACATGGCCCAGGGTGGTGCCGAGACTGACAAAAAAAGTCTGGAACAGGCACTGGAGCGGCTGCAAAAAGAAGTATCAGCGCGTCTGCCCAACTGATTTTGCGCCATTCGTCAGGCCGTTAAAGAAAAAGCTTCAAATGAAATGTTAAATGTTGTTTAATTTGAGCTTGTCACGGTTCATCGAGGAGGGGACACTCAGGCACCGGGACTACACTGATTACAAAAACAAAACTAATCACAATAACAAACCCCCGAACAACAGGGACAACAGGAAAGGAGAAAACAATGCTCATATTAACTCGCAGGGTTGGCGAAACGTTAATGATCGGCGATGACGTGACCGTGACCGTACTGGGCGTGAAGGGCAATCAGGTCCGGATTGGCATCAACGCACCCAAGGAAATTGCCGTGCACAGGGAAGAAATATACGAGCGCATTCGTGGCGAAGTGCCGGAAGACCCGGCTCCCGCTGCTTCTTCCTCCGAACCAGCGCCGGGCGAACCTCCAGCAGCAGGATAAACGACGGCAGTGGCCGGTCAGAAAGACGCTACTTGCCGCGCGGTTCAGAATCGGCAGAAACGGTGCATATTTCAATTGCACTAACACCGGATTTAAGTAAAATACCCCGCTCGACGTGCTGCATTCCCTGCAGTGGCCGAGCAATGACATTAAAGACATCCCGGAGAGGTGGCC
>WGBZ01000379.1 GCA_015494035.1 Lysobacterales bacterium
CCTTTATGCAGTGCCTGCCTGACCACATTTTCAATCGCTACAGTCCGGAAAAAATCACCCGCATCATTCGCCAGATTCTCACTGCCCAGGCAGTGGACAACGCCCGGCCGGTGGTGCACTTCAGTCCACGTGAGGATGGCTTGTGGGAACTGCTGGTGTACAGCCCGGACGATGCCGGCGTGTTCTACCGCATCGCCCGCAGCCTGCAGGCCGGCGGCTACAACGTTCTGGAAGCACGGGTGTCCTCCACCACTGACGGCCACGCACTGGACCTGTTTTTGTGCCAGGCCGATGCCCAAGCCGTGACCACCGACGCCATGGCGCAACAGCTACAACAGGCACTGACCCAGGAAGTTCTACCGGCAAGCGGCGGCCAACGCTATGCCTCACGGCGCTTGCGGCATTTCCACATTGCGCCGGAAATTCACTTGAAAGCCTATGAAAACGACCCCACTGAACACGTTATGGAGGTTATCTGTTCTGACCGGCCAGGCGTGCTGGCCGACATTGCCGAAACCTTGCTGCGGCATGAGGCCGAAATACACGGCGCCAAAATCGCCACCTTTGGCAACCGCGTGGAAGACACCTTCTGGATCAGCGCCAGCGGTGGCCAATCGCTGAACCCCAAACAACTCAAACACATCACCCACGCCCTGAAGGAGAAACTCAATGAACCGCGATGAAATCCGTCAACTGCCAGCCAAAACACTAGAAAAATTTATCAACGAAGCCTGGTTTGAAAAGGACAAGCTCACTCTCGAACAACTACGCGAAAAATACGCCGATTTGATTGACGAAGTGCTGGACCGGCTGGAAACCAATGCACTGTGTGTGGTGGAAAAGACCGGCGATGCATGGAAAACCCACGCCTGGATCAAACAAGCCATTCTGCTGTATTTTGTCGTGCGCGAGAAAAAACTTATCCCCGGCTTGCCGGCCAATTATTACGATAAGGTACCGGTGCGATTCAAACACCCGGATGAAGAAGAATTTGAGCGCGTCGGCGCGCGCGTGGTGCCCACCGCCATCGTTCGGCGTGGGGCCTTTATTGGCAAAAATGCCATCCTCATGCCCAGCTACACCAACATTGGCGCACACGTGGGCCAAAACACGCTTATCGACACCTGGGCCACCGTGGGCTCCTGCGCCTACATTGGCGATGATGTCCACATTTCCGGTGGCGCCGGCATTGGCGGCGTGCTTGAACCCCTGCAAGCCACTCCAACCATTATCGAAAACAACTGCTTTATTGGCGCCCGTTCGGAAATCGTCGAAGGCGTGCGCGTGGGCGAAGGCAGCGTCATCTCCATGGGTATTTTTATCGGCCAGAGCACCAAAATTTACGACCGCAAAACCGGCGAAATCTTTTATGGCGAAGTCCCGCCGTGGTCAGTGGTAGTGCCCGGCTCCCTGCCTTCTGAGGACGGCAAATACAACCTCAACTGCGCGATTATCGTCAAACGGGTGGACGCCAACACCCGTTTCAAGACTTCCCTGAATGACTTGCTGCGCGATGAGCTGGACGGATGAGGGAAGCACATGACCTGACCGTTTACGGCATCGCCAACTGCGACAAGGTACGCGCGGTGATGAAATGGTGCCGCGAGCATGGCCTGTCCTGTCAACTGCACGACTATCGGCGGGACGGATTGGATGAAGCGTTACTGGATCAATTACTGCAGCAGTTCCCGCTTGATGCGCTGCTCAACAAACGCAGCAGCACCTGGCGAACACTGGCCCAAGAGCGCAAACAGCACCCGGACAAAAGCCTGTTGCGCGAGTACCCCACGCTGATCAAACGCCCGATTGTGCACTGGCAGGGAAACTGGCTGCTGGCCGCCACACCCAAACAACTGGCAGAACTGTTGCAATGAGTGAGACCAGCACCACCCCCGACCCGGTCATCGATCTGGCCTGCGAGCTGATTCGCCGGCCGTCGGTCACGCCGGATGATGCCGGCTGCCAGGCACTGATTAGCCAACGGCTGGAAAATTCAGGCTTTGGCATTGAAAAGTACCGCTTTGGCGAGGTGGACAACCTGCTGGCAGTGCACGGCAGTGGCTCACCGTCGCTGGTGTTTGTGGGCCACACGGACGTGGTGCCCGCCGGGGACACCAGTCAGTGGCGGCACCCGCCTTTTGCCGCCGTCAGCGAAGGCGACCGGCTGTATGGCCGAGGCGCGGCAGACATGAAAGGTTCCGTGGCCACCATGGTGGTGGCGCTGGAA
>WGBZ01000380.1 GCA_015494035.1 Lysobacterales bacterium
CAGTCGTAGTTGTTGATACGAAACACCGCCTTGGTGGGTGACTCCCAGCTGATGGTCAAGGGCACGGTCTGCCAACGGGTATTCTGGCGCCAGCCGTTGTAATCCAGTGGCCGGCCATCGCGGAAGTTAAACGCCTCAATGTTCAACGTCTGCATGCCGTTAACCGGTGTCTGGAAGGTGTACCAGCGCGGGTTGCCTGCTTCATCGTAGCCATAGGCCGCGCCAAACAGGTAATCACTGCCATCTGAGCGCCGGAAAATCTGGTAGCTCACACCCCAGCCCGGGGTGGCCGGGTCCCACCACCAACCAGCTGAAGAACGCACCGGCTTGTCATCGGCCAGCGGGATCGGGGAATAGAAGCCGCCCTCCACGGGATAGGAGAAGTTATCCGCGCCAATCCAGCTCATCACATGCCAGTCCTGCAAGCGATAAGTGCGAAAGAACGTGTAAGTGCGCGCAAAAGCCGCGTAATTACCCACCCCCAAAGGAGGACCCAACAAAGAGGACTGGCGCGCGCCATCCAGGCGGGTAAAGTGGATGCCATTGCGGTTCAGCACCTCGTGGGTGTCCTGCACCTTGGTGAGGGTATAACCAGTGTAATGATGCACCAGTGGCCGGTGTTCATCCCGCACATAGTCATCACCGTCAATCATCTCCACGGCATCCTGGGCCGCGTAGGCCACAAAGCTCTGCACCTCCCCTATCGGGGCCGGGGTCAGGTAGTTAAACTCATGAATATAGTTAGCCCAATCGGGCTCCCCATTCTCGGGGGTGTCATCGCTACCCCACTCAAACAGAAAAAACCGCATGGTGTTGTTATGCGGGTACCAGCACCCGGCCAGAAAAAGATTCGTGCCAGGAAAAGGTCTTCCATAACTACTCCGCTGTAACTGCCCCTCTGATGCGGGAATAGTACTGTCCGAATTGTTAATCGAAAAGGAGGTGGAAAAATCACTGCTGCCATAACAGCGCACACCAGGATACCAGGCGGTAAAATGCTGAAACTCCGCGTTGTCGTAATAATTCGCCGGCAAGGGCGGGTCGGTTTTGGTTTCATTGGCCACATCAATTTCGGTAAAAGTCACCGCCTGGGAGAAGAACCTCGCTTGCATCACCGGCCGCAGGCTGTTGCTGCCATCAGGCCGGTTGAACTGAAAACGACTGGCCCAGGCGTGCATATCCACCTGCCACACCCCTTCGGTGAGAAAGGAACCCTGCGGGTTGGCAGTGCCAACAAACACCGAGGCCGGCTCCACTTTCCAGTTGTGGCGGTTACCCACATTGATGGTGGCCTCATAGGGGCTGTTCCAGCTAATGTCAATCTGCCGGTAGATATTATTGGCATTGCGCCGGTACACCCCGCCGGTGAGCCAGGCACCACCGGTGGCCCGGTACAAATTACCGTGGAACTCACCCATAACAAAATCAGGCGGAGCCTGATAGGCCTTGAAGCGAATGTTGAACAGGTCACTGCGCTCCCGCCAGCGCGTGGCATCATCAGGATACTGGTAGGATCCGCCAAAGGTGTACCACTCCGGGTCACCATTCTGGTTATAGGAATACACCACCCCGAAGATGAAGTAACCGGTGGGCGAATTCTCACTTTCCGAGATTTCAAAGAACACCCCCTCACCTGGTTGGTCCGGATTCCACCACCAGCCTGACGGTGGGATGTCCGTTTCGTTCAGGGTGCGAATGGGCACCAGGTAGTTTTCCAGCTGGACCATGCGATAGATTTCATCATCGCACACCCCCCGGTCAACCATGCTTTGAGGGCAATACTCATAATACGGCCCTTCCCAGGTGGCGGCCAACACCGCCGGTGAGAGACCCAAAAACAACAACAAAAACAAAACCTTCTTCATGCGTACTCCTGTAGTTTGCGTATGTGAGCGGAGGTTATCCGCGGGCAACCACATCACTGTATTGAATCAATTGCACCTCATGCAGGCTCTCTGATTCCTTTCATCGTGACCGCCCTTGCAGGCAGGCGAAGACAACGCGCGCATCGTTGTCAGCAGAGAAAGTGACCAATGCGGGCGATTGGCCATGTGGAAGCGTGAGTTTTTTGCATGGGGAGCGTTTTGTCTGGCTTTCCTGATACGGGTGCGCGCATCACGTGTCGTTAAAGCCGAATGCTTTTTTTTCACCTTGTGACAGAATAAAACATGCCCGCTTCTGTGGCAAGCGGCGAAGACAAAAAAGCTGGCATTTAGGGTGCTTTTGGTCGATTTATCCCGGGCTGGCACTATCACCGGCAACGGGTCAACGACCATCGCACAAATAAAAACCCCGGCGAGGAAGCCGGGGGCTTTTTATGTACTTAAGGTTGAGTATGGGTTCAGGACAGGATTTCGCCGGGGTAATCTTCAATGCCGGGGTTGCCCTTGACGCCCTTGAGTTTGGGCACGTTCAGTTTGTTGATTTTGACCTCGCGGTTGTCACGCAGGTAGGTCGCCACCACATCCCAGATGGGTTCGCCCGGTGCTTTTGAGCCCACCGTGGCCCAGCCGGCCACCTTGTAGGTTTTGCCCGCCTCGATGGGGGTGCCATCATCCAGCGTCATGTGGCTGATGCGTTTGCCCATGTCGGCTTCCGGCTCGCAGACGTAATCCATACCGCCCACGCGCACCATGTCGCCGCCTTGCTGGTAGTAGGGGTCTTTGTTGAACAGGTTGTCGCAGACGTCTTCCAGTATTAGCTTGATGTCCGAGCCTTTCATCTCGCGCACGTAGGTTTCCGGGTAGGTCATGGCGGTCTGGTCCAGCACCCGTTCCATGGTGATGTCCTGGCCGGGCAACAAGGTGGTGCCCCAGCGGAAGCCCGGAGAGAGGGAAATTTGCGCATCGCCCACCACGCGCTGCGCATCGCAAATCACCTGGTCGAAGGTGCCGTTGAAATTGCCACGGCGGTAGAGCAACTCCTCGGAGACGGCCAGTTTTTCGTTCAGGGTCTTTTCATACGGCTTGCGCACTTCCTTAATGAGCGCCTGCATGGAGGCATCGGCTTCCAGCAGGTTGGCGAAAATGGGCATCAGGTGATAGCGGTAGCCGTTGACCTTGCCTTTGCCAATGTCCAGGTCCAGCACGCCCAGGAATTTGCCATTGGAACCAGCATTGGTGACCAGTGTTTTGCCGCCGGTGTTTTGCACCAGCACCGGCTTGGGCACGCCATCGTGAGTGTGTCCGCCCAGGATCACGTCAATGCCGCTGACCACCGAGGCCATTTTCAGGTCCACGTCCATGCCATTGTGTGACAGCACAATCACGGCATCGACTTTTTCTTCCGCGCGCACCTTGTTGACGATTTCCTGCATCTCGTTGTCGCGGATGCCAAAGGTCCAGTGCGGAATAAAGCGTTTGGGGTTGGCAATGGGCGTGTAGGGGAAGGCCTGACCAATAATGGCCACACGTCGGCCGTTGAGTGTTTTGATGGTGTAGGGCTTGAACACGTGGCCGGTGTCTTCGTCGTAAACTGGCACGTCATCAAACAGGGCTTCTTCGGTGGCAATGACGTTCTGAGCCACAAACTCGCCGTTGAATTTCTTCACGTTCTCCAGCACCACCTCTTCCGGATAAGTAAATTCCCAGTGGCCGGTCATGACGTCAACGCCCAACAGGTTACAGGCCTTGACCATGTCTTCGCCCTGGGTCCACAACGCGGTGCCGGAACCTTGCCAGGTGTCGCCGCCATCCAGTAGCAGGGTATTGGCCGGGCCAAACTCGTTACGGTATTTATTCACCAGCGTGGCCAGATGTGCAAAACCGCCGACCTTGCCGTATTTTTGCGCCATTTCTTCAAAATCGAGGTAGGTAAAGGCGTGCGCCAGCTGCGACCCTTCGGGGATGCCGAAATGCTTGAGGAAATAATGCCCAACCAGATGCGGCGGACGGCCTTTCATGGGGCCAACGCCCAGGTTGACGTTTGGTTCGCGGAAATAGATGGGCAACAGCTGCGCGTGGGTGTCGGTGATGTGCAATAACCGCGCATTGCCCAAATTCGGCAAATCATAGGCCAGGCCATTCTTGAGGGCTGACGGCGAGGAGTTATTGCTGCTGCAGGCACCCAGCAAGCCGGCACCGGCACCGGCGGCCAGTAATTCAATAAATTCTCTGCGATTGAGGGCCATGAAAATTCTCCGTTTACATTTGGTTAGGCGTACATCGGTTTACGTTTGGGCTTAAAGGGCCTGATCCCACCGGCAAGGCACTGGAAGCCTCAAGACCAGTGGGCGTTCCCGTTAAAACCGTTCAGGGGCACAAAAAAAGGTGGAAAAACGGCTGTTATCCACCTTCATGGCATGACGCCGGATATGTGTTGTCAGGGAAGATCTGATTGAATCTGGCGTGAGCAGATTGTCGTGAAAAATTGTTCAGTTCAAGGCGCAAACCGCACGTAATAGCAAGGCTATTGCGAAGGTTTGCAACACAGAAATGGACGATTTCACGCTGCAAGATGCCGTGTCACGATTCAACCAGAGCTTCCCTAGGGGTTGACCATGAATTTGCGCCAGTTCTTTTTGGCAAATTCCACCTGTTCTTGCATCAAGCCAACTTCTTTTTCAATTACGGCGGCTTCTTGCAGTGCGATATCAGAATCGCCGCTTTCCAGTGCTTTCCGGGCTTTTTCAATGTGTAGCTCGGTGTCACGCCAGAGGAAGTCCCGGTGTTTCTTGGCGAAATCCTGATAGGCGGCAATGGCTTGTTCCAGTTTCTGTTTGGCCGCCTCAGCCGGTGTCAACTTGACCGTTTCGGTGGTTTTTCCCGCCGCTACTGAAGGCGCATCTGGTTGTTTGGTCTGTTCGGACTGTTTGTCTGAACTACAGCCACCAAGCCACAGCAGAGGGGCTGCGAGCATCAGTATCAGAGCCGTTTTTTTCATGTTAAATTCCTCGTCTTCTCGCCTTATTTTCGGCTGGATGGGCCATTAAATTCCAGACCAATGTCCATCTGGTGCATGTAATACTGCAGATTGCGGTATTCTTCGGCCTGGTAAGGCAGGTCCTTGGCGCGCACTTGCTTGTTGCATTCCTTGTAGCGCCGCTGGATGTCGCCCAGCTCTTCCCACTTGGAACGGTAGGCTGGCCAATGGGTTGTCTGACCCAGCAACGGCCCGGGCAGCTCATAACGCAGGCGACTGGCGGCGTGTTGCAGGTGGCAGTTAGCGCAGGTCATGTGCAGCTGGCCGCGCTTGGAATAGTAATACTCCCGGCCTTTCTTATAGGCTTCCAGGGCCTTGCCGGTGGGTTCAGGCCCTTCGATGCGTTTGCCACGCGAGGTATAAGCCATAAATGCCTGGATTTTCAATAAATCGCTTTTTTCGTAGGGTAGCGGTTCTTCTCCATTGGCCTGGCGACACAAATTGATGGCCAGCGGCAGTGTCACCACTTCTTCACGCTTTTCATCCCACAAGGGGTATTTCTGGGCGATACCGATGCCCCCGTTTTCGAAACAGTCCGCATAGGTTTTGCCGTTTTTGAAGGGGGCCTTGAACAGGGCTTCGCCTTCTTCCACGTCAAATTCCCACGGCGGAAATTCTTCAATTTCCTCAAACTGGGCGCGGGCCTTGGGATCAAATATGTAGGCGCCGTCCTTGTAGGCATCCAGCGGAATGTCAGGAAATTTGCTCTGAAAATATTTGCGCAGGGCTTCCCTGTCCTCTGCCGGCGTGCTGTCCTTGGCCTGTGCCCAGGTGCCCAGGGTGCTCAAAAACAGCAGTGAAACAATCGTCAATAACCTGATCATGCCTTACCTCTTCGCTGCGGAACCTGTGTTATTTATACACCAACTGGGTGGTGAAAAAAACCGGCACCACGTGGGTGCCGGTGACTGGCTTTACTTGATGACGACTTCTTTTTCGTCAGAGTCGCCGGCTGTGTCGACCCACTTGAATTTCAGTTTGTCGCCCTGCTTGCGGTTCAGCAGGGTGAACGACAGGAACGGGTCCTTAGAAACCCCGGTGCCGAACTGGCTTTCGAAGCACAGCTGATCATTGGCGTGGCAAGTCAATGTCTGGATGTACTTGGCCGGAATGATCTTGCCGCTGTCGTCCTTGCGGCGACCGGTTTCCATCGGGTGACGGATCAGCAGTTTGACTTTGGCTTCATTGCCAACGAGTTTTACTTTTACTTTCATGCCCATAATAATTCTCCTTTACGTGGCCGGATTAACCGCCGCAGCCACCGATGGTGACCTTGACTTCTTTTTCGGTGTAATAAACTTTGCCGTCGGTGGTTTCCACCGCAGCAATAACCTTGGAGGTTTCGCCCATGCGAATGCGCAGGGAGAACTCCGGCTTGGTGTCCTTGACCAGATCAAACTTGGAAGTCAAAGGAGACGGGTTTTTTTCAACAAAAATGGCCATGGATTTGACATTGGGCAAATCTGAGGCAATGGTAACCGGCACCACGGCGCCATTTTCGGCGATTTCAGGCGCTTTCAGGCGCACCTTGTCGCTTTTTTCCAGCTTGGCATTGGGCCACAAAATCTTGATGGCCTCATCCAGTTTGGTGGCGTTAAAGGCTTTTTCGGCCCATTTCGCCAGGGCGCTGACAGGCACCAAAAAAATGGCGCTACCGGCTAACAGGCGCTTCAAAGCGCCTCTTCTGCTTACTTTCATCGCTTTTCTCCGCAATTAAAAACAGTAAAAATCGGTGGTTACAGTGAGTGGATGTACTCGGTCACCCAGTCAATTTCTTCTTCGGTCAAAATCATGTGTTTGCCAAATGGCGGCATGGATGTGAGGATATTCCGCTTGGTCGCGTCCCATATCTGTGCCCGCAGCTTTGCCTTGTCCGGGTAGCGCACGCTCATGGCAATCAATGGTGGCCCGAATGTGCCCGGAGCCTCCAGGTCTTCAATCACGTGGCAGGCCACGCAGTTGCCTTTTTTCCGGTCCAGCACCACTTTTTTACCCAGCGCCCGGAGTTTCTCGCTGCTCATGTCGTTCTGGGCCAGTGCTGGCATGCTGGCAATGGCCAGCATGGCTGTCAGCAAGATCAGTGCTTTTTTCTTCATACGCGCTACCCTTTATGTGTTCGGCCCGCCAGGCGAGCCGGATGAAACAAGTTTACGAGGGAAACTCTGATAGAATCGTGAACTCGCTTCTCACGCCTGAAATGCCCGATAACTGCGTTGAAGTTCTGGCCAATAACTGGCTATTAGCTGCGAACTCCGCCTTGTTCTCGAACATTTCCGGCATAATCTGCTTTGTCCAGATTCAATCAGCGCTTCCCTGGCTGTGCTCGACCATGTATTTGACCGCAGCCGCGACTTCTTCGTCACTGAGCTGGGCCTGGCCGCCTTTGGGTGGCATCACGCCCGCTTCGCCCTGGAATCCGTTAATGGCGTGCTGAACCAGCGTGTCCATGCCTTTTTCGGCCCGCTTGCGCCATTCGTCGGCATCGCCGAATTTTGGTGCCCCGCCCAATCCACCTTCGTGGCAGAGTTTGCAGGCGGTTTCATAGACTTTTTTACCCACTTGTACAGCGGGGTCTTTTTTCTCTTTTCCATTGTCCTCGTCCAGACAGTCTTCTGCGCCAGAGCAATAACCCAGCAGGGCCACTTTGATTTCCATTTTGGACGGATCGCGGCAATCCTTCATGCAGCGCTCCTGCGGGGTGTCGGGACGCATATCGGGGATAAAGCCGTCTTCGTTAGGCATGTGGATGCTGCCGAAAGTTTCCTTGCTGAGCACGAAGTCCTCATCGGTGATGATTTCGTTCAGGTAGAGAACGTAGGCGGCAATTGACCATGCCTCGTCCCAGCTCAATGAATGGGGGCTGGGGAATGGCATGGCGCGGTGCACGTAATCCAGCAAGGTGGACGCATAAGGCCAGTAGCTGCCCACGGTTTTTTCCGGTGAACCGGTTTTGATGGTGCCAATGCCGCCGGCCAGTTTGGGCCAGGCACCTTCGCCTTCACCAAAGGTGCCGTGGCAGCTGGCGCACTTCTCGTCATACAGCTCTTCGCCTTGGGCCGGCGTACCAGAACCTTCCGGCCAGCCGTGACCATCCGGACGCACGTCGATGTGCCATCCGGCAATTTCTTCGGCTGTGGCCGGCTTGCCCACATTGATGCCCTTGATGTCCACTTTCAGCGACAGATAGGGATCGGCTGAAGCGGCTTGTTGGCTGGCAGACGATTGCGGCTTTTCGGCCGTGGCCTTGCTGGCTTCGGCCTGTTTGCCGGTGTCCGCCTGACAGGCACTCAGCAGACCGGCCAGCGCCAGTGCTGTGACGGCGAGACCACCGGAATGAATGCTTTGTTTAGAAAATCTGAACACTGTCCACCTCTCCGCTTTCCTTGACCATCCATGTGTGAATGGCGTTGTTATGATAAATGAAGTGTGTGCCGCGTGCGTCCCGCATTTGCTTGTAGGTGGGCTGCACGTAGCCGGTTTCATCAATGGCCCGGCTCTGAATCAGCAATTTCTCGCCGTTCCAGTTAAACGGAATCGCAAAGCGTGTCCAGGCTTTGGGCAGCACCAGGCCCTTAAGCTGGGCGGTTTGCCAGGTGACGCCACCGTCGAAGGACACATCCACGGCTTTGATGCGGCCCTTGCCTGACCAGGCCAGGCCTTCGAGGATGTACTTACCCTTGCCTTTCAGCGGTTTTTCCGGACAGGGGAAGGTGACCACGGATTTGGCTTCCATTTCCATGGAGAAAATATAGGCCTTGCCCCAGCGGTCCTTGTAATCTTCCCGCCGTGGGTAGAGCAAATCGGTGTATTTGGAGGTTTCTTCACGCTGATAATACGGCTTGTCGCCCACTTCCAGCCGGCGCAACCATTTGATCATAGTATTACCCTCCCAACCGGGGTTGAAGAGGCGAATGGGGAATCCGTTTTCCGGACGCAGCGGCTCGCCATTCTGGGCAAACACCACCAGGGAGTCGTCCAGGGCTTTCTCGATGGGAATGGAACGGCTCATGGCCGCGCCGTCGGCACCTTCGGCCAGTATCCATTTGCCTTCCGGCTTGACGCCCACTTCCTCCAGCAGGTAACGCAGGGGCACGCCAGTCCATTCGCAACAGCTGTTCATGCCGTGGGTAAATTGCAGACGGCCCATTTGCGGCCCCTTGATTTCCATGCCGCCGTTGGCGGGGCATTCCAGGAAATGAATGCGCGATTCACTGGGGAAGCGCATCAGGTCTTCCATGGTGAAAATAATCGGCCGTTCCACCATGCCGTGAATCATCAGGCGGTGTTCATCCGGGTTAATGGTGGGCACACCGGCGTGGTCGCGCTCGAACACCAGGCCGTTGGGTGTGATAATGCCCTTGATGTCCGCCAGCGGGGAAAAACTGATGGAAGCAATGGAATCTGGCGTCAGCCAGGGCACCCGGCGACGAACAATTTTTTCTGCCACGTAGGGCGAAGGCTGGCCGTATGGGTGAGTGTTTACCGGCAGGCCCAGTTTTTTCATCCATTCCGGCGTATTCGGGGGCAGGTTATTGCTGGCCATGGCCGAACCGGCCACCACAGCACCGGAAAAGGCGGCCGCGTTTTTAATAAACCGGCGTCGATCGACGCCGCTGAGCTTTTCAGACTCCTCGTGTAACAACTGGGCCAAAGCGTCTGACTGCCGCAGCCCTGTGCCTTTGTTTTTGCCTTTACTCATGGATTGGTCTCCGATCAACATTTGTCCGGCCGTGGGTTTGTTTCAGGTATATGCGGCCATTTTGAATTAGCAACCACTAATATTACCAGCTTATCCGGCCATAAATCCAGCCCGGGGGGAAATTTTTTTTAACCGTTGTCACTGAACTTTCCTTTTGTACCACAGCGCGTGATTTGGCGCAAAGCAGGCTTCAACCATCACAGGGTATACGTTTTATTTGCCGGTTTTCTGGCATCGGGGGCAGAAATAACTGCTGCGCTGACCAATGGTGGCGCTGACAATGGCTTTGCCACAGCGCGCACAGGCATCTCCAGCCCGCCCATAAACTGCCAGCGCCTGGGCAAAATAACCCGGCTGGCCGTTGGCGTTGACAAAATCCTGCAAGGTGGTACCACCGGCAGCAATGGCTTGCAGTAGCGTGTCACGGATGGCTTTTGCCAGACGCTGATAGGTGGCTCGTGACAAGCGGCCAGCGGTGGCTTTTGGCCAGATACCGGCAGCAAAGAGGGCTTCGCTGGCATAGATATTGCCGACGCCCACCACAATACGCGAATCCATGATGAAGGTCTTCACGGCCTGTCGCCGGCCACGGGATGCCCGGAAAAGGTAATCTCCATTGAACACTTCACCCAGGGGTTCCGGGCCAAGGCGGGCAATGAGCGGGTGCTGCGTGGCGTCTTCAGCCAGCAAGACGCAGCCAAAGCGGCGCGGGTCATGATAGCGCAGAACGCCATCGGCCAGCTGCCATTCCACGTGGTCGTGCTTGCGCCGGGCGCTGCCATCGGTGTCCACCCGCAATGAACCGGACATGCCCAGATGAATCAGTACATCACCGGCGGGTGTATTCAGAATCAGGTATTTCCCCCGGCGCTGCACCACCTTGACGGTTTGGCCGCGCAGGGTTTCGGCCAGGTGCTCCGGCACCGGCCAGCGCAGTCCGGCATGGTGCACGCTGACTTGCTTGATGCGACAGTTTTCCAGCCACGGTCGAATGCCGCGGGCGGTGGTTTCCACCTCAGGCAATTCAGGCACGGCGCAGAAAATCGTCAATCAGGCTGTGGGCCACGGTAAATCGTGGCGGGATCGACACCAGGCCGCGTTCAATGGCGTTTTTCAGGTCAGTACGGGAAAACCACTGCACGTCTTCCAGCTCGTCATCCAGGCGGATGTCCTCGTTGATGGCCGTGGCAGTAAAGGCCAGCATCAACGAGGCCGGAAACGGCCACGGCTGGGAACCCTGATACTGGATATCGGTGACCTGGATATTGGCTTCTTCCAGCATTTCCCGCTTCACGGCTTCTTCGATGGTTTCGCCCGGCTCGACGAAACCGGCCAGGGCCGAATACACGTTCGGGGGCCAGTTGGCCTTGCGACTGAGGAGGCAGCGATCGCCCTTGCTGATGAGCACAATAATGGCCGGCTCAATGTGCGGAAATTGCTCGTGGCCTTGTTGACACAACAGGCGGTGACCGGCCGAATGCACCCGATTGGGTGAACCACAGCGTGGGCAATAGCGGCGGTTGCGCTGCCACAGATCCAGGCCACGGGAATACATGGCAATGTGCGCCTGTTGCGAGTCCAGACGCAATGCCGAACGGCGCAGGGAGGTGAAGCGGCTGCCTGTCTGCGCTTCCAGGGCTTGGGCCTGATCGGAATCCAGCGGGCAGGCAAACCACAGCTCGTCATCGAGTATGCCAAGAAAACAGGGCACGCTGCCGGGGACGGGTTCATCCAAGACCCACAGCTGCTGTTCAGGCCGGGTGGTATACAGGTGGCGACCGTTGTACACCGGCAGGTAATGGGTTTTTTTCTTCTGCGCCAGGCGCGTCAGTTGTTCCGGGCACTCGCGCAGGTGGGTGGCCCGGTCCAGGCGGCTTTCGGTAAAAAAGATGGAAGGCAGGACAGCACTCATGCCTGATGGCGGCTTCACTCGATGGAAAATGAACTGCCACAACCGCAGGTGGTTTTGGCATTGGGGTTGTGAATGGCAAAACGTGAGCCTTGCAAGTCTTCCAGGTAGTCGATGGTGGCGCCGCGCAGGTACGGGTAGCTCATGGGATCAACCACGACTCGGGCGCCATTCTTTTCCACGGATATGTCACCGGGTTCGTCGCCTTCCTCGAAGGCAAAGCCGTATTGAAAACCGGAACAGCCGCCACCAATGATGTACACCCGCAGGTTCAAATCCGGATTGCCTTCTTCCAGCACCAGTTGCTGGATTTTGGCGGCGGCATTGTCGGTGAGGTTTATTGCTGTCACGTTAAGCTGTCTGTTCCTGTTTTTTCTTGGAATGCGCCGAGCCTGAGTCTTCCACGGCACGAATCTGGCCCTCGGGCTGGCCTTTGTAGATCAATTGACCATTGATTTGGGCGCCGGTTTCCATTTCGATGTTCTTGTAGTAAATGTTGCCATTGATGCGTGCGCGACTGGCCACTTCGATTTTTCCACTGGCCTCTATGTCGCCTTCCACCTGACCGTTGATGACCACATTGGCCACCTGGATGCGGCCGATGATGTGGCCATTTTCGCTGATGGTGATGACATCATCGCTGCCGGTGGCAACCAGGGCGCCTTCGACCGTGCCATCCACATGCAACACGCCGGTAAAATGGATG
>WGBZ01000381.1 GCA_015494035.1 Lysobacterales bacterium
GATTTATCAAACATGCCTTCGTATTGTATTGACTTAACGCCGGGTGATGAATCGTCTGCGAGAATATCCGGCCAATAACACCATAGCCAATGCCATCAGCAGTAGCCCCATGCTGGTCAACGAGGGGATGGTTGGAATCTCGGCGGTGATGTTCAAAGCGGTGCCGGCCACAACAATTTGACCCGTATCCCCGCCACCAGCATCACCCACACAGAGCTGCCAGGTGCCGGCCGCGTCCATGCCAATAAAGTCACTGAAATCAGTGCCGGGACCAGTATCGGGGGCCGGGGCGTAATCGCACAGACCATCATCAGTGCAAACCACCTGGCTTCCCGTGATGGTGCTGCCCATGTCTTCCGCTGAAGTGGCCGCGCCGTTGGCAAAATTGATTGGCGCGCCAGCGGACAAATCCGAGCTGTCGCCACAACAACCGGTGCCATCATCCGCCGTCTCGGCAAGCCCTGGACGACTCATCAAAGTCAATACCGTGTTGTCCGGCGCCACCACCTTAATAACCAAATCACCAACCCAGGTGTGGTCGATGGCCAGGGTGGCGCTCATATCCGTAACAACACCATTGAAGCCAGAAAACGAGACACAGGCCATGCTGGCCAGGGTCCCGTCATACCCATCATCGGGAATCGGCAGGGCACCTCCGCCACGCACAGGGGGTGGTGTGAAATCCAGAGTGGGCTTGGTTTCCGCCATGGCCTGAAAGGCCAGAAGTACCAGCAATACAGTGAGCAGTTTTTTCATTGATTAATATCTCCCTCTTTTTAATGCAGCAAAACAATATGCTACTTGTCGACCGAAACTATAACGAATTGTGAAGCGTGTCAAGTATTTAACCGGCAAAAGATGCTAAACGCCGGGTTTTGCCCTGAAATATGCCTAAGGAAGCTCTGCCCTTGAATGTCACCGGCCTGCCCGCGCTTTTGTTAAAATGGCTGCTTGTTGCCAATACCCTCAACCCGGAACCCACCATGCTGGAAACCTTTGACCTGGAACTCACCAACCGCCGCGACCTGAATCCGGACACGGCGCATTTCACCTTTCGGCGTCGCGACGGCAAACCGCTGCATTTGACCGCCGGTCAGTTTATTCGCCTGTATTTTCCCGACGGGAACAAGGAAGCTTTTCGCAGTTACTCGGTGGGCACCATTTTGCCGGCCAATGAGGCAGACACCAAAGACATTGAAATTGCCGTGTCCTGGGTGCCTGGCGGCCTGGCCACCGGCCACCTGCAACCCATGCAGCCTGGCGACGGCCTCAGGGCCAGCGGCCCTTACGGGCGTTTTGTGTTACCCGAACCCATCTGGCACCGTTACCTGTTGATTGCCACAGGCACGGGCGTCACCCCCTACCGGGCCATGCTGAATGAATTACGCAAACGCCTGCAAACCGGCGCTGAGGTCTATGTCATCATGGGCGCGCGCGATGAAAGCGGTCTGCTTTACGAAGCCGATTTTGAAAAAGTGCAGGCGGAATTCCCGGATTTTCATTACCTTCCCTGCCTCAGCCGGGTGCCGAGAGACACGCCCAAACCCAATGACATGCACGGCCACGTGCAGGATGCCATCAAAAGCCTGGACATCAACCCCGCCACCGACATTGCCTACCTGTGCGGCAACCCCAACATGGTTGACGAAACTTTTGTTCAACTTAAAGAAGAAGGACTGCCCGTGGCGCAAATCCGGCGGGAAAAATACGTTTCACCCCGAGTACGCAGCAACTAGGCCACAACTAATAACCTAACAACATAATATGACATATTCAGTCGTGACCTCCGGCCTATTGTCCCTGGCCGCTGCCTGAATGAAAATACGTGCTATTCCGGCTCAGACAAAAAAACAACACACGGGGCCGTTTTATATTTTTTCAAGGGGGGCTATGAATATTTTGCTATTCCAACACGCCGGACGGCTTAACAGCCTGACGAAAGGACTGATAAAAGGCCTGAAAACAGGACTCAGCGGCCTGGCCATGCTGCTGGCCAGTGGTTCTCTGGCAGCGGCTTCGGCCACCACGCCTGAAACAGGCACCACCTCAAGCACCACGCTGACCCTGAAACCCTGCCATATCCACGCACCGGGCTATCCGGCGTCGGTGGCGGCCGAATGCGGCACACTCAGCGTGCCAGAAAACCGCGATAATCCCGACACCACAGGCCGCCGCATTGACCTGAATGTGGCCCGAGTCAAATCCCGCAGCGCCAACCCCAAGATCGACCCGGTGGTTTTCCTGGCTGGCGGCCCGGGTCAGGCAGCTGTGGAAACCTACGCGGCCATGCACCCGGCCTGGCGCCATGTGTTGAAAGACCGTGATGTGATTCTGGTTGACCAACGTGGCACCGGCCAGTCCAACCCGTTGGAATGTGACTTTGACCTGCCCAGCCCGATACTTGATGCGGCCCTGGAAGACACGGAAGCCGCCCGGGTGGAAAAAGCCCTGCGTCAATGCCTGGCATCACTGGATGCCGACCCGCGGCACTACACCACCTTAAATGCCATCGAAGACCTGGAAGACGTGCGCCGGGCGCTGGGCATTTCGCAGTGGAACCTGCTGGGCGTTTCCTACGGCACACGCAAGGCATTGACCTACCTCAAATATCACCCCGATGCCATCCGCGCGGTCATACTGGACGGGGTGGTCCCCCAGGATGAAGCCCTGGGCAGCACCATCAGCCAGAACCTGGATGCCGCGCTGAAAAAACAGTTTGCATACTGCACGGCCCAGCCGGGCTGTCATCAGGCCTTTGGTGATTCTTTCGCCACCCTCTGGCGACTGCTGGACCGGCATGAAAAAAACCCGCAGAACATCCGCCTGCCTGACCCGTTAACGGGCGAATACACCGACTTTCGCATGGATCGAAACAACCTCGCCCTGGCGGTGCGCCTGCTGGCCTATTCCCCCGCCACCATGGCGTTGATTCCACTGTTGCTGGAGCGCGCCGACCAGGGACAGCCGGAAAACCTGGCCGCCCAGGCCATCACCGTGCAAAAGCTGCTGACAGACAGCATTGCCAACGGGCTGGAACTGTCTGTGGTCTGCAGCGAGGACGCGCCTTTTTACCCCGAAGCCCCGGCCAAGGTGTCTAAGGCGTCTACTGCGTCATCCTTGCCAAAAACCGTATTGGGTGATGAACAGTTAAAAAGCATCCGCCGCTCCTGCGCCATCTGGCCACACAAGCCGGTCAGCCCCGAGTTTAAACAACCTGTCCACTCAGACAAGCCGGTGTTGCTGCTGTCCGGGGAACTGGACCCCATTACCCCGCCTGCCTTTGCCGAAAAGGCCGCCAACACCCTCAGCCACTCGCAACACATCGTGGCCAAAGGCCAGGGACACAACGTGTTTCCTCATGGCTGCCTGCCACGGCTGGTGGCGGAGTTTCTGAACCGGCCGGAGCAAAAAATCGAAGACGAGTGCCTGCGGAATTTTGACGCCCCGGCCTTTTTCATCGACCTGATGGGGCCAGAAGAATGATTCACGCACAACAGCTGAGCAAATCCTTTGGCCAGGTACAGGCCGTGCGCAACGTGAGTCTGGAAGCGCCGGATGGCCAGATTACTGCCTTGCTGGGCGCCAACGGGGCCGGCAAAACCACCTCACTGCGCATGATCTATGGGTTGATCAGGCCCGAATCCGGGCAGGTTCGCATCGACGGCCAAAACCCGCACGAAAACCGCGAACTGGTGCTGAATCGCCTGGGCGCTTTGCCCGATGCCAGAGGGCTTTACAAAAACCTGACCGCGCGCGAAAACATTGAATACTTCGGTCGCCTGCACGGCATGGACGAAGAGACTCTGCAACAGCGCACCGATCTGTTAATAGAGCAACTCGGCATGCAGAAATTCGCCAACCGGCGCACCGACGGCTTTTCCCAGGGCCAGCGGGTCAAGGTGGCGCTGGCCAGGGCGCTGGTGCACGACCCGCAGAACATTATTCTGGATGAACCCACTAACGGGCTGGACGTGCTGGCCACACGCGGCGTGCGGGAGTTTCTACGGCAGGAAAAGGCGCGTGGCAAATGCGTGCTGTTTTCTTCTCACGTCATGCAGGAAGTCTCGGCCATTTGCGACCGCATCCTGGTTATCCACAACGGGGTTGTGTGTGCCGAAGGCAGCGAGCAGGAACTGTTGGCAGCCACCGGCCAGGCCACCCTGGAGGACGCCTTTGTGTCTCTCATCACGGACGATGAACAAACCACCAGCGAGGTGAGCGCATGAAAAATCCGTTCTCGGTCATTTTCCAGAAAGAATTCAGGGAAAACCTGCGTGACAAGCGCACCATTACCTCGGCCCTGATCATGGGCCCGCTAATGGGCCCGATTCTGTTTGCGGTCATGTTCGGCTTTATGATCCAACAACAGAAAAACAAATCGGAAAAACCCCTGGAGCTACCCGTTATCGGGGCTGACCAAGCCAGCAGTTTTATCAAGTTTGCGCGCCAGCAAGGCGCCAAGATCCTGCCCGGACCAGACGACCCGGAACAGGCCATCCGTGACAAGACCCACGACCTGGTGCTGCGCATTGACCCCGACTACGCCCAGCAATTTCGCCACGGCCTACCTGCCCGCATCCAGCTTTACTATGACGAATCCAATAAAGACAGCTCGACCCCGGTGCGGCGCGTGCAGCGGCTGGTGAATCAGTACAGCCAGACCATCGGTTCCCTGCGCCTGCAGCTGCGTGGCGTCAATCCGGTGCTCACGCGAGCCGCTTTTATTGAGGAACACGACCTGTCCACGCCCCAAAGCCGGGCGGCCCTGATTCTGGCCTTGTTACCCTATGTGCTGATGATCGGCATTTTCACCGGCGGCATGTACCTGGCCATTGACACCACCGCCGGCGAAAAGGAACGCCAGTCGCTGGAACCCTTGTTGCTTAATCCGGTGCCCCGTTCCACCATTCTGGCCGGCAAACTGGCCGCCACCGTCGCCTTCAGTCTGATGGCCGTGGCCATCACCATCATCACGTTCCGGATTGCCTTCACCTTTATCCCCTTTGAAGAACTGGGCATGGCCCTGAAGCTGGACGCCCGCATCATGGGGCTGATTTTCCTGTTGCTGGTGCCGGTAGCATTGCTGGCCGGGTCGTTACAAACCATCATTGCCGCCTTCAGCCGCAATTTTCGCGAAGCCCAGACTTACCTGTCCATGCTCCTGCTGCTGCCCATGCTGCCCTCCCTCGCGGTGATGATCATGCCGCTGAAGGAAAATGCCTGGAAAATGGCCACGCCCATTCTGGGCCAGAACCTGCTTATCAACCAACTGGTCAAGGGCGAGGCCATCAATCCCCTCGACCTGCTGCTGGCCGTGGGTGGTACCACAGCCGTGGGCCTTGGCCTTGCCTGGGTGGCGGTGAAGCTGTATAACAGGGAGCGGATGCTGTTTTCTTCCTAAGGAAGCTCCCTAAGGAAGCTCCCTAAGCCGTCATAGCCGAGGTACCCCCGCCATGCCAAAATCAGACCGCCGCCTTTTCCTGATCGCCTGCAGCCTGTGTAGCGCCCTGCTGTTACCCCTGATCGCCGGGGCTGGACAACCTGTGATCTACCGTTGGGTGGATGAAAACGGCACCGTTCATTACAGTGACACAGCCCCACCGGACAAATCCGCGCAGGCGGCTGACTTGCCCCAGCTCACCATTGTGCCGGCGAAAAAGATCAAACCCAAAAAGAGCGCTGATCAAAAAGACCAGGGCGACAAGCAGAAAGACGGCACACAGGATCTGGCCACGTTTGATGATTTGCGCCTGGTGCGGCCCAAAGCGGAAGAAAACCTCTGGGGCACCGGCGGCACCGTTACCGCTGAAGTCGCCTTTTCCGGGCGCCTGCCACGCGGCTACGCCATCCAGTTCGTGCTTGATGGCAAGGCGCTCAAGCCGGTGCGGAAGAAAACCTATGTGATTCGCGAAGTCATTCGTGGCGAACATACCCTGTACGCCCAGATTATCGAGATCAACAGTGGCCAGGTGGTGGCCAAAACCGATCCGGTGACCTTTTACCTGAAACAGGCCACCGTCAAAATGCACAATAACGGCTAGGGAAGCTCTGATTGAATCTGGACGAAGCAGGTTATGCCGGAAATGTTCGAGAACAAGGCGGAGTTCGCAGCGAATAGCCGGCTATTCGCAAGAACTTCAACGCAGTTATCGGACATTTCAGGTGTGAGAAGCGAGTTCACGATTCGATCAGAGCTTCCCTAGGCGTTCCCGGCCCGCAGCCACTCTGACCTCATTCCAGCGCCAATGCCACATTGGCCGCTGTTATCGGCTTTCCGGCATAGTACAATAGCCGCCTGTTTTCACTCCACTTTACGAGATCGTCATGTTTGACAAAAACACCCGCCTTGCCGACAGCGACCCGGCGCTGGCTGCGGCCATTGCCGCTGAAGAAAAGCGTCAGGAAGACCACATCGAACTCATCGCCTCGGAAAACTACGCATCACCCGCGGTCATGGAGGCCCAGGGTAGCGTGCTGACCAACAAATACGCCGAGGGCTATCCAGGCAAACGCTATTACGGCGGCTGCGAATACGTGGACATTGCCGAAACGCTCGCCATTGAGCGGGTCAAGCAGCTGTTTGGCGCCGATTACGCCAACGTGCAGCCACATTCCGGCTCCCAGGCCAATCAGGCGGTCTATTTTGCCCTGCTGCAACCGGGTGACACCATTCTCGGCATGAGCCTGGCCCATGGTGGTCACCTGACCCATGGAGCACAGGTCAACATTTCCGGCAAGCTGTTCAACGCGGTGCAATACGGCATCGATGAGACCACAGGCGAGATCGACTTTGACGAAGTCCGTCGCCTGGCGCTGGAACACAAGCCAAAAATGATTATCGGCGGCTTTTCGGCCTATTCCAAAATCATCGACTGGAACCGGTTCCGGGAAATTGCCGATGAAGTGGGCGCGTATTTTATGGTGGACATGGCGCACATTGCCGGCCTGGTGGCCGCTGGCGTCTACCCCAACCCGGTGCCCATCGCCGATGTGACCACCTCCACCACCCATAAAACCCTGCGTGGCCCGCGCGGCGGCATTATTCTGGCGCGCAGCCATGCGGAAATTGAAAAGAAACTCAATTCCATTGTTTTTCCCGGCATACAGGGCGGGCCGCTCATGCACGTGATCGCGGCCAAGGCCGTGGCTTTTCAGGAAGCGCTGCAACCGGAATTCAAAACCTATCAGCACAACGTGGTCAATAATGCCCGGGCCATGGCAGAAACCCTGAAACAGCGCGGTTTCAACATTGTTTCCGGTGGCACCGAAAACCACCTGTTTCTGGTGGACCTGGTGGACAAGGATATCACTGGCAAGGACGCCGAGGCACGGTTGGGCGAAGCCCATATCACCGTGAACAAAAACGCCGTGCCCAACGACCCGCGTTCGCCGTTTGTTACCTCGGGCCTGCGCCTGGGTACACCGGCGGTGACCACGCGCGGTTTTGGTCTCGAAGAAGTCACGCAACTGGCCCACTGGGTGGCCGACATTCTGGATAACATGGACGATGACGAGGTGCTGCAGCGGGTGCGCGCTCACGTCACTGACCTGTGCCAGCGCTTCCCCGTTTACGGATAAAAAATCATGAGCAAGAAAAAAACCAAGAAACTGCCTGAAAACCTGGCCCGCAAACGCCGCGCCCGCAAGCGCCTGATGCAGGCCCTGTACCAATGGCAGCTAAACAATGCCCCGGCCGCCGAGATCATCGAACAATTCATGCTGGAACAGGACATGGGCAAGGTCGATGTGCCGTACTTCCAGAACAACCTGCGCCAGATTGTGGAAAATACCGATGCCCTGCGGGCCCACTTTGGCAAACACCTGGGCCGCAACGTCAAGGACATCGGCGTGGTGGAAAAAGCCATTCTGCTACTGGCCACCCATGAGCTGAAAAACAACCCGGACACGCCCAGCGCCGTTATCCTCAACGAAGCCATCGAACTGGCCAAGGAATATGGCGGCGAAGGCGCTCACAGCTTCATCAATGGCGTGTTGGACAAAACCGCCACCGACCTGCGCCCGGACAAGGCTCCGCCCGCGCCTACGGATAATGAGCCGGCCTGAAGCCTGCGCAAACACCCCGCCGGATGAATTCGACCTGATCGATTTTATCCGGCAACAGGCGCAATCCGGCACCGGCGCGCCAAACGGCGTTGTGGTTGGCATTGGCGATGACTGCGCTGTCCTGCAACCACCACATGGTCAATTGCTGGTCAGTAGCGACACCCTCAATTCCGGCGTCCATTTTTTTCCCGGCGACCCGCCAGCATCCATTGGCCACAAAGCCCTGGCCGTGAATCTGAGCGACCTGGCCGCCTGCGGCGCCACGCCACGCTGGGTCAGCCTCAACCTGTCTTTGCCTGATGCCGACCGGGCCTGGCTGCGCGATTTTTTGCGCGGTTTTCTGAACCTGGCACAGCGCCACAAGGTGAGCCTGATTGGCGGCGACACCACCGCCGGTGCCCTCTCGGTCAGTGTCACGGTCATGGGTTTTACCACCCGCCCGCTGCTGCGTTCCGGTGCCCGGGACGGAGACCTGCTGGCTGTCAGCGGCCCCATTGGCAGCGCCGCCTTTGCCCTCAAGCACCGCCACACAACCGCCGGCTGGGCACTCAGCCAGGCCTTGCAATACCCGCAACCGCGGCTGGATATCAGTGAGGCCATCGCCCCCTTTGCCCACGCCTGCATTGATGTTTCCGATGGCCTGCTGGCAGATGCCGAACACCTCTGCCAGGCCAGCGGACTGGAAGCGCGCATCGATCTGGAGCGCATTCCGGTGCACCCGCTGGTGAAAAAAACCGAGCCGGACTGGCCTTCACTGGTGCTTGGCGGCGGCGACGACTACCAGCTGCTTTTTGCTCTGGCCGAAGGCGACCGGCAGCGGCTGCCGGAGGGCTGCCACATTATCGGCCAGCTGCACCGGAGGACAGGACAGCCCGCCGCGCGCGTTTACGCTCACGGCACACCATTCCCAACCCGGCACACAGGCTATCGCCACTTTTCTGCCGCCACCACCACAAGCCATCCGCATGAATCACCCGCAAAAGCCTGACAAGCTGATCCAAATCGCCCTGAAAACCCCCGCCGGTCTGCTGGCGTTTGGTTTCGGCAGTGGCCTGGCGCCTGTGGCACCCGGCACCTTTGGCACCCTGGCGGCCATTCCGGTTTACCTGCTACTGGCCCATTGGCCTCTCTGGGCCTATATTGGGTTTGTGCTGGCGGCTTTTGCGCTGGGTGTTTATGTTTGCGATGTCACCGCCAAGCGCCTGGGCGTGCACGATTTTGGCGGCATTGTCTGGGACGAATTCGTGGGCCTGTGGATCACGCTGGCCGACGTGCCGGTGCACTGGAAAACCCTCGCCGCCGGTTTTGTTCTGTTTCGCCTGTTCGATGTGCTGAAACCCTGGCCCATTGGCTGGCTGGATAAAAAAATTCACGGCGGCTTTGGCATCATGCTGGACGATGTCATTGCCGGCCTGTACGCCTGGGCGCTGTTACACATGGCCGTGCGCTACCATCTGTTGGGGGCGTTGTCATGAGCCGCCTGCTGGTTCTGGGCGCGGGCCGTATCGGCGCAGCCATTGCGCAAAACCTGGCTGCCGATTTTGATGTCACCGTGGCCGACAACAACCCGCAGGCACTGGCCGCCCTGAAACACCACGGGCTGGCCATCAAGCTGGCCGACCTCAGCCACAACCCGAGCCTGTTTGAACTGCTGCGCCCGTTCGATGCCGTGGCAGGCGCCCTGCCCAGCCAGTTTGGCTTCCAGGCGCTCAAAACCGTATTGCAGGCCGGCAAGCCGGTGGTGGATATTTCCTTTTTTTCCGAGGATGCCCTGCAACTGGATGAGCTAGCCCGGCAACACGGCGTCACCGCGCTGGTGGATTTTGGCCTGGCCCCGGGTCTCACCAACCTCATGGCCGGCCGCTTGCTGGCCCAGGCCGGAGCGCTGCGGTCGCTGCGCTGTTTTGTTGGCGGACTGCCCCAACACCCCCGTCCGCCCTTTAATTACCAGGCGCCGTTTGCGCCGCTGGATGTGATCGAAGAGTACACCCGCCCGGCGCGGCTGCGGCGCCACGGCAAAAACATCACGCGACCGGCCTTGAGCGAGGTGGAAACCATCCGCATTGGCGACACCGCACTGGAAGCCTTCAACACCGATGGCCTGCGCAGCCTGCTGCACACCATTGACCCGGCCCTTTTGCCGGACATGGTGGAAAAAACTGTGCGTTATCCCGGCCACGCCGCCTTTATCCAGCAGCTGCTGGACGCGGGCTTTTTCGCCCCGGAACACCAGCCCGCCACCGCTCGTGTGTTGCTGGAACAGTGGCAATATCAGCCAGGCGAGCAGGACATCACCTATTTCGCCGTTGAAGCCACCGGGCGCTGGCCCGATGGCGAAGGCGAAGAAACCCGACGCTGGGAGATGGTGGACCGGCACGACCCGGAAAAAGGCATTTCCTCCATGGC
>WGBZ01000382.1 GCA_015494035.1 Lysobacterales bacterium
GGACATAAGGCGTGAATCCATGGGTTCGGGGACGGGCTAAGGGCGGCCAATGCCGTAATAGGTCAAGCCGTGTTCGCGGGCCTGGTGCGGGTTCCAGATATTGCGGCCATCAAACAGAACCGGCTGGCGCAACAGCCCTTTCAGTTCATCGAAGTCCACAGACCAGAAACGCTTCCACTCCGTGACCAGTACCAGTGCATCGGCACCGCTGGCGGCTTCCTTTTCGTCGTCGCAAAAGGTGATGCGCGGATCATCGTTGAAATACGCCTTGACCGCGGCGTTGCCTTTGGGGTCATAGGCGCGAATGCGTGCCCCGGCCTTTAGCAACTGCTCAATCAGCACCAGGCTGGGTGCTTCGCGAATGTCGTCGGTATTGGGCTTGAAGGTCAGCCCCCAGATAGACACGGCTTTGCCTTCAAGGTCACCGCCAAAATGACGGGAAATTTTTTCAAACAGGCGCTGTTTCTGCCGGTTGTTGACCGCTTCCACGGCTTGCAGCAAATCCGCCGGGTGTTGCACTTCATGCGCCATGTGCGCCAGTGCGCGCACGTCCTTGGGAAAACAAGAACCGCCGTAGCCTACGCCAGGGTAGATAAAATGATAGCCAATGCGCGGATCGGCGCCCATGCCAGTGCGGACTTTTTCGATATCCGCCCCCAGTGCCTCGGCCAGGTTGGCCATTTCGTTCATGAAACTGATCTTGGTGGCCAGAATCGCATTGGACGCGTATTTGGTCAGTTCCGCCGAAGCCGTATCCATCACCAACACCTTGTCGCGGGTGCGGTTAAACGGTTGATACAGTTCGCGCAAGGTGTTTTCGGTGTGCGGCCGGTCGGCGCCAATGATAATGCGATCCGGGTACATGAAATCCTGCACCGCCGCGCCTTCCTTGAGAAATTCCGGGTTGCTGGCCACGTCGAAATCCACCTTCACGCCGCGCCGATCCAGTTCATTCTGAATGGTCTGACGCACCTTGCCCGCCGTGCCCACCGGCACGGTGGATTTATTCACCACAATAGAGGGCTGTTCCAGCCGCTGGCCGATGCTGCTGGCCACGGCCAGCACGTGGCTCAAGTCCGCCGACCCGTCCTCGTCCGAGGGCGTGCCCACGGCAATAAAAATTACCTCGACCTGATTCACCACCTGCGACAAATCGGTGGTGAAGTGCAGGCGGTCATCGGCCTGGTTGCGTTTCACAATACGTTCCAGCCCCGGCTCGTAAATGGGGATTTCGCTACCACGCAGCCGTTCAACCTTGGCGGTGTCCGTGTCATGGCAAATCACCTGATTGCCGGCTTCAGCCAGACACGCGCCCGTGACCAGGCCCACGTAGCCCGTGCCTATAACACCGATTTTCATGATGCGTTTTTCATGCGTGAGTTCTCATTTTGGTTTATTCCTCCACATAACCCGACAGGTCATAAGCAAACTCGTCATTTTAGCCGCTGGCGCCACAAGAAGGAACCACAACACCTAAAAGTGGCCGCGGAAGCCTGCCAAAGGCCGATTCAAGCGCCGTTTGACAGGGATAAGCGTCCGTTGATCCACCGTGAAATCCCCGGCTGCTGGGGAAGCTCTGATCGAATCGTGACACGGCATTTTGCGACGTAAAATCGTCCATTTCTGTGTTGCAAACCTTCGCAATAGCCTGGCTATTACGCGCGGTTTGCGCCTTGAACTGAACAATTTTCCACAACAATCTGCTCGCGCCAGATTCAATCAGAGCTTCCCTGGGGAACTTGCGCTTCAGGCCACAGTCATATATAGTGCCTGTCCCCGTCAGGATAACGCAGTTATTCAACAAAATCGCCGGTGTAAGGGTCAAAAACCCGCACCCGTCGGCACAGAACACGGGGGTGTACTTGGTTTCGACGTTGGTTGCGAAGCTTGAAGGTGCATGCCGAGGTTGAATCTACCTCGTAAAACCGGTTCACATAAATATAGTTGCAAACGACGACAACTACGCTCTAGCCGCTTAATTGGCTAGCTCTCACTCCAGGCAGCTTGCGGCACTGGGGTCGAGAGTCACAAGCAGCAAGCTCGCCGTCTGTGGGTGTTCAGACCACAGCGGTTAAATTTTCTGAACTGGTCGCTGCCAAGCCCGTTTGCCGGCGTGGTGGCGATAAGACCAAAAGGCAAAACTAAGCATGTAGATCCTCAAGTAGAGAACCAACGGACGGGGGTTCGACTCCCCCCACCTCCACCAACACCCAAGCCAGCCTCGCGCTGGCTTTTTTGTTGCCTCGAATTTGGAGGATTTCTGCAGCTAGGCGGTGTTATCTCGCAGGTATTCGCTGATGCGTTGATCGATGGCCTCGGGGATGGGTTCAAATTTCAGTGGTATTCCTTTCAAGTTTGCGAAAAACGTGGTACTTACTGTTAAATTGATCAAGAATCGCAAAGAAACAACAGGCTCTGGAAATGCAAGCAATGTTACGATATGGATCACTTATCGGATTTACAACGATCCAAATATAATGCCCAAAGTCCGCACCTACACAATAATCAAAATATCTGTCTGAGGGGTTTGATAAGCTTTTTTGCCGCTCTTGGCCTGAGTTAATAACTACTCTTGGGCTAAGTTATTAACAAGAAGTTGCAGTTTAGATTGAGAAACAAGTTTAAGGAAAGGAGATCGTCCAATGGCCTTTGAACCCGGCGGCATGTCGGAGAAACTCGGCAACCGTTATGAAGGCCGTTGGGTTGTTAAACAGCTTCTTCGGCTCTTAAATGAGCAGATCAAGTCAGTCACCGTCGAACCGATCGGCCTTGATGAGCAGGGAGTTGACCTGCTGGTTGTGGGAAACGATGGTGTCCGGCAGTTGCAGCAGTGTAAGGCCCGGTGCGGCAGCCGCGTGTCCTGGACCGTTACGGAGTTGCGGAACAAGCGGATTCTTAAGCATCTGAAAGAGCACCTGGACCGCGATCCAAACCATGAATTCGCACTGGTTTCGGCAATCCCGGCGCGCACCTTTGCGGATATCTGCGAAAGCGCCAGGAACTCCAATGACAACCCAAGGGATTTTTTTCAGTATCAAATTGAGGGCATAGGCGAAAAGCGCCGCAAGGATTTCCAGGAGTTTTGTGATGCCTTGGGGCTTGATCCCCAAATAGACGATGACCTCGAAAAAGCCTTCGACTATCTCAAGCGCACCCATATCGAGCTTTTTCCGGATGACAGCGCTACATGGTCCGATCTTTTGACCTGGACAGGGTTTCACCTGACTGGCGTGCCCGAAACCGCGATTTCCGTTTTGCTTACCTATGCCGAGAACAACTACATGTACCGCGAGCCCATTTATGCGGATGAATTGCGGCGCCACCTTGCGGAAAATCATGGCATCCACCCCAGAC
>WGBZ01000383.1 GCA_015494035.1 Lysobacterales bacterium
GAAGACATTTTTCGCGCCGGCGCCTGGCTCAATAACCCCGAAGCGGTCAAAACGCTGGCTGAAGCCGGCCCGCGCTGGTTGGAAAAACTGCTGCTGAATGAATTGCAGATTGGTTTTGACAGGACCCCGGAACAACACTACGCCCTGTGCCAGGAAGCAGCGCACAAACAACCGCGCATCTTGCACGTGGCCGATGCCACCGGCCGGGCCATTGAAACGGCCCTGCTGCAGCGTATTCAGCATCACCCCGCCATCACCGTGCTCACCGACCATTGCGCCATTGACCTGCTGACGCCTGACCATCACTCGCGCGATGCGCTGAAACGCTATCAGCCCAAACACTGCGTGGGCGCCTACGTACTCGACAAGCAGACAGAGCAGGTCAAACGTATCATGGCCACGGTCACGGTACTGGCCACCGGCGGGCTGGGTCAGTTGTTTTTACACAGCACCAACGCCAAGGGTGCGCGTGGCGATGGCCTGGCCATGGCCAATCGGGCCGGGGCACGCATTATCAACAGCGAATTTATCCAGTTTCACCCCACGGCTTTCCACAAGACCGGCGCCCCGGGTTTCCTGATTTCCGAAGCCGTACGCGGTGCCGGTGCGCGACTGGTACACGCTGACGGCCAACCTTTTATGCACCGTTATGCGCCCGAATGGGGTGACCTGGCCCCGCGCGATGTGGTGGCCCGCGCCATCCATCAGGAAATGACCGAAAAAGACGTGCCCAATGTGTATCTGGACCTGGCCTCGGTGATGCCAGCGGAAAAGATTCGCCAACGTTTTCCCACCATTGACCAGCGTTGTCGCCAATATGGGGTCGACATCACCCGCGACCTGATTCCGGTGACACCCGCGGCCCATTACAGCTGCGGTGGCATCTGGGTCGATGCCCACGGTCGCAGCAGCGTGGAAAACCTATATGCCGTGGGAGAAGTGGCCTGCACCGGACTGCACGGTGCCAACCGGCTGGCCAGAACGTCCTTGCTGGAAGGCTTGACCTTCGGCGCGCTCACCGCACGGGCTATCGACCACGATTTGCCTGGCCTGCGGCGGGAAAGCCCGGACAATATCCCACCGTGGCAAAACACCGCCACCGAAGTGGCAGACCCCGAACTCATCGCCCAGGACTTGCGCCGCATTCAAAGCATCATGTGGCATTACGTGGGCCTGCGCCGCAGTGCCAACCGGCTGGCCCGCGCCTTGCGCGAATTGCGCGCGCTGGAAACCGAAATTGAGCAGTTTTACCGCAATTCCCAACTCATCGATGAGCTTGTCGGCCTGCGCAATGCGGTGCGCAGCGCCATTATTGTTACCCTTTCAGCCTGGGCCAACAAAAACAGTATCGGCTGCCATTTCCGCGAAGACGCACCGCCTGCCGATAAATGCCCCGGACAAACGATTGAACCCCGCCCGGAAAATTCACCATGAATCGGCCAGACACTCTCCCAAACACCACCTTCCGGTTGGCCTTGGCCCAGGTCAATCTGGCCGTGGGCGACATTATCGGCAACACCCGGCGCATGGGAGACCTGCTGCGTCAGGCCGATGCCCGCGGTCTGGACCTGCTGGTGTTTCCCGAGCTGTCCGTGTGCGGCTACCCGCCCCAGGACCTGTTGCTGCGGGATGATTTTCTCAGCGCCTGCGAACGCGCCGTGGATGAAATCATCGCCTTCAGCACCGGCAAAAACACCGCCATGATTTTTGGCGTACCCGAACGTGAGGGAGATGCCCTTTTTAACACCGCGCTGGTGGTGCGCAATGGCCAGGTGGTGCACAAACACCGCAAGCAGAAACTCCCCAACTACGCGGTTTTCGATGAAAAACGCTGGTTTGTTCCCGGCCAGATCACCGGGCTATATCGACATCAACTGAGCAATGGCCAGGCCATGCACCTGGGCATCAGCGTCTGCGAAGACATCTGGGACACGGCCGAGCCGGTGCAGGCACAGGTGGACATGGGCGCGCAACTGCTCATCAATCTGTCGGCCTCACCCTTTGCCCGCAACAAACCCGAACAGCGGCTATTCATGTTGCAGGAACACACCCGAAAATGGCAACGCCCCATCGCCTACTGCAACCTGGTGGGGGCGCAGGACGGGCTGGTTTTTGATGGCAGCAGCCCCTTTGTGAGCGCCGACGGGCAGGCCGTGTGCTGCCCGGCATTCAGCGAAAACCTGCTGACCGTTACCGGCTATGGCAACCCGGAAACCGGTCAGTGGGACTGGACAGAAACCGATGTCATCACACTGCACCGGCCGCAGGTACTGAAAAGCCCCGCCTTGGGCAAAGACCCGGATTCGCACGCGGCCCGCCTGTACGCTGCCATGGCGCTGGCGCTGGGCGATTACTTTCGCAAAAGCGGCTTCAAACACGCCTGGATCGGCTTGTCCGGCGGCATTGACAGCGCCCTCACCGCGGCCCTGGCCGCGCAGACCCTGGGGCCGGAAAACGTCACTGGCGTGCTGATGCCATCGCGCTATTCTTCCGACCATTCACTGGAAGACGCCAAGGCCCTGGCGGACAACCTGGGCATTGAAACCCGCACGGTGCCCATCGAGCCGGTTTTTTCAGCCTACCTGGAGACCCTGCAACCGTTTTTTGCCGGCACCAAGAGCGACCTGACCGAAGAAAACCTGCAAGCCCGAATTCGCGGCAACCTGCTCATGGCCATGGCCAACAAACACGGCGGACTGGTGCTGGCCACTGGCAACAAAAGTGAGCTGGCTGTGGGTTACTCCACCCTCTACGGCGACATGGCCGGTGCCTTTGCGCCCTTGAAAGACCTGTATAAAACCGACGTGTATGCCATCGCCCGCTGGCTGAATGAACACAGTGGGGAAAACCTGATCCCGGAAAACACCCTGACCAAACCGCCTTCGGCGGAACTGCGACCCGATCAGAAAGACGCCGACAGCCTGCCGGACTACGACACGCTGGATACCATCCTGCGCGAACTGATTGAAAAACGGCGCGGCGTGCAGGACACCATCGCCAGCGGCTTTGACGCCGACACAGTGCATCGGGTGGCGCAACTGCTGCGGGTCAACGAACACAAACGCTTTCAGGCGCCGCCTGGCCCGCGCCTGAGCGCGCAGGCCTTTGACAGCGACCGCCGCCTGCCCCTGTCACACGCTTTTGACTGGCGGCTGTGGTAGCCCGGCCGCATGCCCTGGTTTTCGGCCTCAGCGCCGACCCCGTTCATGTGGGCCACACGGGTCTGGTTCAGGCCGCCTGCCAGTGGCTGCAGCAACACAACAAAGCCCCATCGCGGGTGATAGTGCTACCCGTGGCGCAAATCAATCCGGTGGCAGAAAAAACAACCGCAACGGCTTCTTACCCACAGCGCCTGATGATGTGCGAACTGGCTTTCCAGTCACTTTCCCTGCCCTGCCCGGTTCAGGTCGTGGACAGCGAATGGCAACAGCTGCAAAGCGGCAGCGGTTGCAACACCAGCTGGGACAGCCTGAAGCGGCTTGAAAACACCCTGTTGTGGCAGGAAGACGTGACCTTTTTGCTCAGCGAAGATCACTTCGCCGGGGACAAGCCGGCTTTTTTTCGCTGGCATCGCTGGGACGAACTGCTGGCGCGTGCCAACTGGCTGATCGCCCAGCGCCAGGGCGCATGCGTTAGCGATAAAACCTGGCAGCGCCTTAGGGAAGCTCTGATTGAATCTGACGCGAGCAGATTGTCGTGTAAAATTGTTCAGTTCAAGGCGCAAACCGCACGCAATAGCAAGGCTATTGCGAAGCTTTGCAACACAGAAATGGGTGATTTTACGCCACAAAATGCCATGTCACGATTCGATCAGAGCTTCCTTAGGAAAGCTCTGATTGAATCTGGCGCGAGCAGATTGTTGTGGAAAATTGTTCAGTTCAAGGCGCAAACCGCACGTAATAGCCAGGCTATTGCGAAGGTTTGCAACACAGAAATGGGTGATTTTACGCCACAAAATGCCGTGTCACGATTCGATCAGAGCTTCCTTAGGCAAATCAAGCAAAACGATGGTCACTGGCTAGACCGCCTGCCGTGGCCATCGCCTGCCATTTCATCCAGTCAGTTGCGCCAGTGGCTGGCCACAGGCACAACCCGGGACATAAAAAAAGCGGAGCCATTTCTGCCTGAAACGGTCTCCGCTTATATTCAATCATCCGGTCTTTACACTAGGGAACCTCTGATCGAATCGTGAACTCGCTTCTCACA
>WGBZ01000384.1 GCA_015494035.1 Lysobacterales bacterium
GGACTTCAACGCAGTTATCGGACATTTCAGGTGTGAGAAGCGAGTTCATGATTCGATCAGAGCTTCCCTAGGGCAGTGAGCCAAATGTGAATTCCCGTTTCCGCCCGGGTCAAGTGCGGCACACAGACAACGGACTTGATCCATGCGACAAGTACCCAATACCGGAATGGCCGACACCTCGGCGATTTCGCCACGTTATGCCATCCTCGGCAATGGCCGCCTTGCGCGCCACCTGCGCTATTATTTTTTCAGCCTGGATCTGCCCTTCACTGCCTGGTCACGTTGCGGGACGCCTCAAGCCAATACCTTTGCTGAAATCACTCACCCGGCCGACCGGCTGGAACGCACCCTGAATCACGCCACCGTCGTGCTGGTGGCCTTAAACGACGCCGCCATTGTGCCGTTTCTGCAGCAACACGCCACATGCACCAACGCGCATGGAAAACCGTTGTCCTGGGTGCATTTCGCCGCCAGCGTGGACACCCCGCAGGCTTTGTGTGCGCACCCCTTGATGACCTTTGCCGATGCGCTTTATGATGCGGACTTTTACCCGCGCATCGCCTTTGCCTGTGACGACCCGGCCCGATTCAGAACCCTTTTCCCGGCCCTGAGCAATCCGGTATTTGCCCTGGCGCCAGATCAGCGACCGCTGTATCACGCCCTGTGCGTGATGGCGGGCAATTTTCCGCAACTGCTTTGGCAAGGCTGTAACGCGGGCTTTAGCCAACTCGGCGTACCCAGCGACGCGGTGGCCATGTACCTGCGCCAGATCAGCGAGAACTTTATACGCCACCCCGACACCGCCCTTACCGGCCCGTTGGTGCGCGGTGACGCCGCCACCTGCACCAGCCACCGGCAACAGCTGCGGGCCAGCGACCC
Organism: Lysobacterales bacterium; assembly: GCA_015494035.1. Taxonomy (GTDB): domain Bacteria; phylum Pseudomonadota; class Gammaproteobacteria; order Xanthomonadales; family Marinicellaceae; genus S144-45. The sequence continues at coordinate 880 of WGBZ01000384.1, forward strand.
GGCACTGGCCGAACTTTATGCGGCTTTTGAGCGCTTTTTTCATCAGCGTCAGCAGACTCAAGCTTCCAACCGTGCAGCCGAAATTCCTTTCCCCGATACCACACCCGGACACCCCGCCCATGAACATTAACGCCCTTCGCCAGAAAACCCAGCCGTTGACCATGCTCACCTGTTACGACTACTGGTCGGCCCAGTTGCTGAATAAGACGCCGGTGGACATGCTGTTGGTGGGTGATTCGCTGGCCATGGTCATGCACGGCGAGGCCAGCACCTTGCCGGCCGATGTGGAATTAATGGCGCTGCACACGCAGGCCGTGACGCGCGGCGCGCCGGACAAGTTCATCGTCGCCGATTTGCCCTTTTTGTCCTACCGCAAGGGCCTTAATGCCGCAGTGGAGGCGGTGCAATGCCTGATGCAGGCTGGCGCTCACGCGGTCAAGCTGGAAGGCGTTAACGGCAACGAAGCGTTGATCACTCACCTGACCGAATCGGGCGTGCCGGTGATGGGTCACATTGGCCTGACGCCGCAGGCTGTGAATGCCCTGGGTGGTTACAAGGTGCAGGGAAAAAATGCCGAAGCCGCCCAAACCCTGATTGATGAGGCTAAACGGCTGCAACAGGCCGGCTGTTTTTCGCTGGTGATTGAATGTGTGCCGTCGTCCCTAGGCCAGGCCATCACCGAAGCCGTCAGCATCCCCACCATCGGCATCGGCGCCGGGCCGCACACGCGCGGCCAGGTGCTGGTTCTGCACGACATGCTGGGGTTCAACACGCAGTTCACGCCCCGCTTCGTGCGCCACTACGCCAACGGTGCCGCCATGCTGAATGAGGCGGTGGAACACTTTGTGCGCGATGTCCAGGCCGGCAACTTTCCCTCCCCCGAGGAGAGTTACGCATGAAAACCTTCACCGACCTTTCCCGCTGGCGCACGCACCGACAGCACTTAAACCCCGAATGGCGCGTTGGCTTTGTGCCCACCATGGGCGCGCTGCACGCCGGCCACTTGTCACTGGTGCAAAAGGCACGAGCCGAAAACGATTACGTGGTCGTCAGCCTGTTTGTGAACCCGACCCAGTTTGACCAAGCGGCCGACCTGGAAAACTACCCACGCGATACGGAAACAGACCTGGCGCTGTTGCGACAAGCAGGTGTGGATGCGGTTTTGCTGCCCGACAGCGCGCAGTTGTACCCGGACGAATACGCCTATCAGGTCACCGAAAAGCGCCTTAGCCAGCAATTATGTGGCGCCCATCGCCCCGGGCATTTTGATGGCGTCCTCACCGTGGTGCTGAAGCTTTTCAATCTGGTACAGCCGCACGCAGCCTATTTTGGCGAAAAGGATTACCAGCAGCTGGCGCTGATACGTGGTCTGGTTGACGCCTTTTTTCTGCCCATTGAAGTCATCGGCTGCCCCATCGTGCGTGAAGCCGAAGGGCTGGCCATGAGTTCCCGCAACAGCCGCTTAAGCACCGAACAGCGCCAACAGGCCGCCAGCCTGTATCGCATTCTGACGCAAGCGCCCGACGCGCAGGCGGCACGCAGGCAACTGGCAGCGGTTTTCGATCGGGTGGACTACGTGCAGGACCTGGGCGATCGCCGCCTGGCCGCCGTACAACTGGGGCCGGTGCGATTGATTGACAACGTGCCCTTGCCAACCCCAAAGGCCGGGGGTGCGGCATGAAAGGCGCCGATGGAAAACGCATCCTGTTACTGATGTCCGGCTCCATTGCCGCGGCCAAGGCCAGTGAGCTGATTTCCGTCTGGCGCAAGGCCGGCCACCGCGTGCGCGTGATGGCCACTGAAGCGGCGTTGCAGTTTGTGGGTCGCCCCACGCTGGAAGGCCTCAGCGGCGAACCGGTGCTGAGTGATACCTTCGCTCCGGGGCATGCCATGGCCCACATTGACTGGGTGCGCTGGGCCGACCTGATTGTTCTGTGCCCGGCCACGGCCAATCGCCTCACCGGAGCTTTTCACGGCCGCGCCGATGATTTGGTGGGCACCGCCCTGCTGGCGGCTGAAGCCCACAAGCCGGTGCTAATGGTTCCGGCCATGAACACCCATATGTGGCACCAGCCAGCGGTGCAGGCCGCCGTGGAGGGACTGAAACAGCGCGGCGTCACTATCATGCCACCGGCCAGTGGCCCACTGGCCTGCGGTGAAACCGGGCAAGGCCGCTTGCCGGAAATTGCTGAAATCCTGCGCTTTGTGCAGCAACGCTACCTGCAAAACGCAGCCAAACGGGTGCTGATCACCGCCGGGGGCACCAGTGAGGCCATCGACGCGGTGCGCGTGTTGAGTAACCGCAGCACGGGTCATACCGGCGCGGCCCTGGCCGATGCCTTCAGTGCCGCCGGCCATCAGGTGACATTACTGCACGGAGAAAACGCCCGGCAGCCGCGCTGGCCGGTGCAGGCCGTGCCCTTTACCGATTTTGACGACTTGAGTCAGCGGCTTGAAACCATGCTCTCAAGCCAGGCCTTTGATCTGGTGCTGCATGCCGCGGCAGTGTCCGATTATTCCTTGCAGCAGGTGCTGCTTGACGGGCAACCGGCCGCAGGCCGCAAACTCAGCAGTCAGGCAGAGCGCATGACCCTTGAACTGCGACGCAATCCCAAACTGGTGGATGCCATTAAGTCCTGGTCCTGCTCGCCACACACGCTGCTGGTGGCCTTCAAGCTCACAGCCAGTGACGATCCGGCCCAGCAAAAACAGGCAGTGCAAACACTGTTGCGCCGCAGCGCGGCAGACTGGGTGGTGCATAACGATCAATTACAGATGGCCACCGGCCAGCATGAATTTGCTGTTTTTGGCGCCAGCGGCCAGTTGGCCCGATGCGCCAACCCGCACTCACTGGCTGAAACCCTGCAACGAC
>WGBZ01000385.1 GCA_015494035.1 Lysobacterales bacterium
GGACAAGGGACTGCTGGGCAGCGGGCAGATTATCGCCATTGCCGATTCCGGCCTGGATCACAACGAGGACTGGTTCGCACATTTCGATAACGGCAGCGGTGTCAACACGGCCATCACCAACGCCCAAAATACCACGCCGCCGGCCATCGGCACGTTGCACAGCAATAACAAGGTGGTGGGTAACTGGGTGATGCCCGGCGCGGTGGCCTATGACAACAGCGCATTCAGCTACCACGGCACGCACGTCAGCGGCTCGGTGGCCGGCGATCGCCAGGCCAAGATTGGCTCAGGCCCAACCGGCAGCGTGTCCTCACCGACCCGCCCCGGTTACGACAACGACGACGGCATGGCCCCCAACGCGCAACTGTTGTTTCAGGACATTGGCGGCAATTCGGGCCTGTCCGGTCAGGGCGGCAAGCCCATGTTTACCCAGGCCTATGCCGCCGGTGCGCGGGTGCATTCCAACAGCTACGGGGCCAGCACATTGGGTGAATACGTGGCCAGTGATGCCGCAGCAGATGCCACCTTGCGGGAACTGGAAAACATGCTGATCCTGTTTGCCGCCGGCAATGATGACGGACAGGTAAACACCACGTCCTCCCCCGGCAATGCCAAAAATGTGGTCACCGTGGGCGCTTTGGGGCATGGCAACAGCACCAGCGTGGCCTTTTTCTCCAACAAGGGCCCCACCGATGATGGGCGCCTGAAACCCGACATCGCCACCCCCGGCAGTGGCACCGAATCGGCCGCTGGCAACAGCGACAACAGCAATACGCTGGATACCACGCCGGCCCGTTCCACCAAATCCGGCACCTCCATGGCCACGCCCACCACTGCCGGGGCCGCTGCCTTGTTGCGACAGTATTTTACCGACGGTTATTATCCCACTGGCGGCGCCACCGCGGCTGACCGCCACGAACCCACCGGGCCGCTCATGAAAGCGGTTTTACTCAATGGCGCCGGGATTGATTCGGGCTTCTTTGAAAATGACACCGGCTGGGGACGCACCAACCTTTCCACCTCGCTCATGTTCGCCGACAGCCCGCACCGGTTGTGGCTGTGGGACATCCCCACCGCGCGCGGTTTGAAAACCGGAGAAAGCGAAACCTTCGATGTGCAGGTGGGCACTGGCCAGAACCTGCGTGCCACCCTGGTCTGGTATGACGTGCCCGGCCCACTGGGCGCCGGCAAGACACTGGTAAACGACCTGAACCTGACCGTCACTAATGGCGCCACAGTGTGGGTGGGCAACGCATTCAGCGGCACCCAGTCCACGCCCCAACCCACGCCCGTTCCTGCTGGCAATTACGACAGCATCAACACCGTGGAAGGCTTCCGGCTGAACAATGTGGCCGCCGGCACCTACAGCTTTCTGGTCACCGGGGAAGACATTCCCGGCGATGGCTCCGCGCTTTCCGACCAGCAGGGATTTGCCCTGGTGGTGAGCATCGACGGCATCGACAACGACCTGATTTATACCCACGGTTTTGACAACGCCATTGGCGTTTTGCACCCGGTGCAGAATGTGCTGCTGGTGGACAGTAACAGCGCCGGTATCAGCGTCTCCTGGGATGCCGAACCGGCCGCTACCGCCTATGAGGTGTACCGGGCCGACGGCAACTGCGGCAGCGCCAATGCCATGAACTATCACTACGTTGGCACCAGCCCCGGCATCAGCTTTGTGGACACCAAAACCATCGGCGGTTTTGAGTATGCCTACAAGATCCGGGCAAAAAACAACGACAAGCTGGGGCCACTTTCAGCCTGCGTATCCGCCGCTTCGCAACAGGTCTGCCAGTTACCGCCGGCCTTTGATGGCAGCAGCGTGCAGGTGGTCAACAACGTCAACAACAGCTGCCAGATTGAACTGGGCTGGAATGCCGCCACACCCAGTTGCCCCCTGGCCACTGGCGTGCGTTACAACATCTATCGCTCAACACAACACGACTTCCAGCCTGCGCCCGCCAACTTGCTGGCCACCACGGCCCTGGGGGCCACCAGTTACATCGACACCAGCGCCCCGTCGGGCACACCGGTGTTCTATAAAGTGGTGGCGGAAGACAATACCACGGCCGGCAGCGGCCCCAATAATGGTAACCCCAGTCAGCCAAGCCAGACCGTGTTCAGCAGCGCGGTTGGCCCGGCAGTCAGCCCCGGCCTGTTAAGCGATGACGCCGACAGCCTGGCCCTGATGAAAGCCGACTTCCCCTGGCAGATCACGGCCCAGCAGGCCAGCAATGGCGCCCGCAGTTACCACAGCGCTGAAGACGGGGGCAATTACCCCAACAACACCTGCGCGCGACTGCTTTCCCCGCCCTTGACCATTCCAGCCAACCCGTCACCGGCGGCCTCCCTCAGCTACAAGGGCCGCTACAACATTGAAGCCAACTGGGACGGCGTGGTGGTGGAAATCTCCACCGACGGTGGAGCCACCTGGGCCGATTTGCCGCCCACAGGCGGTTATCCCAGTGACTTCAGCCAGACCGGCAATCCGCCCATCAATGCCTGCGGCTATGCTGCCAATCACGGGGCTTTCAATGGTTCCAGCGGCGGCGCCTTCAACAGCTACAACAGCGATTTGTCGGCCTACCACGGCCAAACCGTGATGATTCGCTGGAGCCTGTCCACCGACCCGGGCACGGAAGAAGAAGGCTTCTACCCTGTCTCTTATACACATCTGA
>WGBZ01000386.1 GCA_015494035.1 Lysobacterales bacterium
GCCAGGACATGGACGTGCGGGTGGACATTGACCGCACCACCGGTGATTACGAAAGTTTTCGCCGCTGGGAAGTGGTGGAAAACGAGGACGAGATCGAAAACGAGGAGCGCCAAATCACACTGGAAGAAGCGCGCAAGAAAGACCCGGAAATTCAGGTGGGCGAGTTCATCGAAGAACCGCTGGAATCCATCGAATTCGGCCGCATTGCCGCCCAGACTGCCAAGCAGGTCATTTTGCAAAAGGTGCGTGAAGCCGAGCGTCAACAGGTGGTGGACGAGTACGAAAACCGTATCGGCGAAGTGCTGCACGGACTGGTCAAGCGTTACGAGCGTGGCAATATCTTTCTGGATCTGGGCAATAACATCGAGGCCATCATTCCACGCGAACAGGCCATCCCGCGGGAAAACGTCCGGCGCGGTGACCGCTTGCGCGGCATGCTGTATGAAGTGAATCGCGAAAACCGTGGTCCCTTGTTGCGCCTGACGCGCGTCAGCCCCGAGTTTCTGATTGAACTGTTCAAGGTAGAAGTGCCGGAAGTGGGCCAGGGCCTGATCGAAATCAAGGGCGCGGCGCGTGACCCGGGTTTTCGCGCCAAAGTGGCGGTGTTTTCGCACGATGCCAAGCTGGACCCCATCGGTGCCTGCGTGGGCATGCGCGGTTCCCGCGTGATGAGCGTCTCCAACGAACTGGGCGGCGAACGGATTGACATTATCCTTTGGGACGAAAACCCGGCCCAGTTTGTGATCAATGCCATGAGCCCGGCGGAAATCGAGAAAATTGTGGTGGACGAGGAAAACAAGTCCATCGACGTGGCCGTGGCCGAAGATCAGCTCTCCCAGGCCATTGGTCGAGGTGGACAAAACGTGCGCCTGGCCAGTGAACTCACTGGCTGGAACATCAACGTGATGACCCTGGAACAGGCGGAAGAAAAAAGCGAAGCCGAAGCCCAGCAGTTTGTGCAAAACTTTGTGCAGCAGCTGGACGTGGACGAAGACCTGGCCAGCGTACTGGTGGCCGAGGACTTTACCACCATCGAGGAAATCGCCTACGTGCCCGAAGCCGAACTGCTCAAGATTGAAGAATTTGACGAAGAGGTGGTGCAGGAATTGCGCCAGCGCGCCCGTGACGCCTTGCTGACGCAACTGATTGCCAGCGAAGAAGAGGTGGAAAAACACAAGCCGGCCGATGACCTGCTGAGCCTGGAAGGCATGGACGAAAAACTGGCTTATCAATTGGCGGCCAAGGGCATTGAATCACGAGACGACCTGGCCGAACTGGCGGTGGATGAACTGACCGAAATCAGCGACCTGGATGAAGAAAAGGCCGGCGAACTGATTATGCAGGCCCGCCAGCACTGGTTTGAATAAGCGGGTGTGACCCGAACGCCACCACCGCAAAAATAACGTAGAAGCAGGACACCCAAGAGAGGCAAGCATGTCTGAAATAACCGTAAAACAAATGGCCGAAGTGCTGCATGTGCCAGTGGAAACACTGCTGGAACAGCTCAAGGATGCCGGCATCAAAATCACCGACGAAGACGCCTCTATCAGCAATGATGACAAGCGTAAATTGCTGGATTACCTGCGCAGCAGCCATGGCAAGGACAAGAAAAACCTGGCGCCAAAGAAAAAGGTCGTGCTCAAGCGCAAAACCACTGGCACCCTGAAGGTGTCCAGCGGCACTGGCGCGCGTTCCAAGACCAAGACCGTCAACGTCGAAATCAAGAAAAAGAGAAAGCTGGTGACCGAGCCGGCTCAAATCGATGACGAGATTGAACGCGATCGCCAGGAAGCCATTCGCATTCTGGAAGAAACCAAACGCAAGCGTGAAGAAGAGGAACGCCAGCGGCGCGAAGCCGAAGAAGCCCGCAAGCGGGCCGAAGAGGAAGCGCGCCTGAAAGCCCAGGAAGAAGCGCGCAAGAAACAGGCTGGCAGTCAGGACGAACAAGCCCGCCGGGAAGCCGAGCTGGCCGAAGAGCGCGCGCGCCTGGAAGAGGAGCGTCGCAAGGAAGAAGAAGCCCAGCAGAAAATGCTGGAAGAACAGAAACGCATGGCCAAGGCCAAGGAAGCCAAGGCCGCAGCGAAAAAGAACAAGGGCAAGAAAGCCGGGCCGAAAACCCGATTCGGGCGCAAGCAGCTACACGTGGATGCTTCCCGTCGTCGCGAAGCCGCCCACGATTTACGCGCCGACAAGCACGCCTTTGCCAAACCCACTGCACCGGTTATCAAGACCGTGGCGGTGCCGGCCGAAGGCATCAGCGTGGGTGACCTGGCCAAGGCCATGGCCGTCAAGTCTGCCGAAGTTATCAAAACCCTGATGCAAATGGGGATGATGGTGACCATCAACCAGATTCTGGACCAGGAGACCGCCATTCTCGTCATCGAAGAAATGGGCCACAAGGCGGTGGAGGCCAAGGAGGAAACCATCGAAGATCAGCTCAAGGAAGAAGTGCTGAATGCCGAAGAAGAAGGCGAGCCGCGTGCGCCGGTTGTTACCATCATGGGTCATGTGGATCACGGCAAGACCTCCTTGCTGGACTACATCCGCCATTCCAAGATTGCCGCGGGTGAAGCCGGTGGCATCACCCAGCACATTGGTGCCTATCACGTGGAAACCGAGAACGGCAAAATCACCTTTCTGGACACGCCGGGGCACGCCGCCTTTACGGCCATGCGCGCCCGTGGCGCCCAGGTGACTGACATTGCCATTATTGTGGTGGCCGCCAATGACGGCGTGAAACCGCAAACCATTGAAGCGGTGGAACACGCCAAGGCCGCCGGTGTGCCTATTATTGTTGCGGTCAACAAGATTGACCTGGAAGAGGCCGACCCTGATCGGGTCAAACAGGAGCTGAGCAAATACGAAGTCATTCCCGAAGACTGGGGTGGCGACACCATCTTTGTGCCGGTTTCGGCCAAGACCGGGCAGGGCGTGGATGAGCTACTGGAAGCCATTTCCCTGCAGGCGGAAATGATGGAGCTGAAAGCCGTCAAGGAAGGCCCGGCAGTGGGCGTGGTGGTGGAATCCAGCCTCGACAAGGGCCGCGGCCCGGTGGCCACCTTGCTGATCAAGAGCGGCACCTTGCACAAGGGCGACATGGTCCTGTGTGGCGAGCAGTTTGGTCGCGCGCGCCGCCTGCTGAATGAGCTGGGTGAAGAAGTCAAGGAAGCCGGCCCATCCATTCCGGTGCAAATGCTGGGTCTGTCCGGCGTGCCACAGGCCGGAGACGAATTCCTGGTGGTGAAAAATGAAAGCAAGGCGCGTGAAGCCGCTGCCGAACGGCGCGAAAAGGCGCGTCAGGAACGCTTACGCCGCCAGCAGGCCGCCAAACTGGAAAACCTCATGGCGCAGATGGGCAAGGAAGAAAAGCTGGTTGTCAATCTGCTCATCAAGGCCGATGTGCAAGGTTCCGTGGAAGCCCTGCGGGACTCGCTCACCAAGTTATCCAACGACGACGTGGAAGTGCGAGTGATTTCCTCTGGCGTGGGCGGCATCACCAATGCCGACGCGCAACTGGCGCTGGCGTCGGATGCCATCATTATCGGCTTTAACGTGCGTGCCGATGCCGTGGCCAGGGAAGTCATCAAGCAGAACGACATCGACCTGCACTATTTCAGCATCATTTACGAAGCCATTGACCGCGTCAAGGAAGCCATCACCGGCATTTTGGGCACCGAAATCCAGGAAAACATCATTGGCCTGGCCGAAGTCAAGGACGTGTTCCGCTCCTCCAAGTTCGGCTCCGTGGCCGGTTGCATTGTCACCGAGGGCGTAATCAAACGCGCCAACCCAATCCGTGTCCTGCGTGATGACGTGGTGATCTTTGAGGGCGAACTGGAATCCCTGCGACGTCACAAGGACGACGTCAACGAAGTCACCGCCGGCACCGAATGCGGCATTGGCGTGAAAGGCTATGACAACATCAAGAAGGGCGACCAGATTGAATGTTACGAGCGTATCGAAGTGCAGCGCACACTGGACTAAGGAGGCAGTAATGCGACGTGAATTTACCCGCAGTGACCGCCTCTCGGCGCAGATCCGCCGCGTGCTGGGCACAGCCATTCGCCAGCTGCAGGAAGAAGGCCTGATGCACGTGGCCGTGTCGGACGTGGAAGTCACGCGTGACTTGTCCCTGGCCCGGGTGTACATCAACGTGCTGGACCCGACCAAAAGCCAGGCAATTCTCAGGCAGCTCAAGGATAACGCCGGTCGCCTGCGCAAGGCCATCGCCCAGGACATACGCGCCCGTCGTATTCCCGAACTGCGGTTTATCTATGACGACTCGCTGGAACGTGGCAAGCACCTGGAGTCTCTGATTGAACACGCCCGGGCCACGGACAAGCAGCGCCGTGATGAAGACGCGGACGATGACGGGCATGCGGACGCTGATAGCCCAGTGTCCTGAACGGTGCCCTGAGCGGTCCAATGGATTTACCCGAATGAAGCCTGACGCCCGTTTCCGCGTCGGGCTTTTCTGTGCCGGTTACATGGCTTTTGACAGCACAAGACGCCTGAAATGCCGGCCAACCCGTTCTTGCACGGATTCACGCCCATGAGCCGAACACCCGATCACACCCGCGCCGAAAAGCGCCGTTGGCAGGAGGTGCATGGTCTGTTGTTGCTGGACAAGCCCCAGGGCATGACTTCCAATCAGGCCTTGCAGCACGCCCGCCGCCAGTTGAATGCCGCCAAGGCCGGTCACACCGGCAGCCTCGATCCCATGGCCACCGGCCTGTTGCCCTGCTGCTTCGGTGATGCCACGCGCATTGCCCAGTACATGCTGGATTCGGACAAAACCTACGAGGCCACCATGCACCTGGGCCGGGAAACCGACACTGGCGATGCCACTGGCAACACCGTCCGTGAATTGCCGGTGCCGGAACTGACCGGCGAGCACATTCTGGCTGCCTGCCAGACGCTGACCGGGCCCATCCAGCAGATTCCGCCCATGTATTCAGCCCTGCACCATCAGGGAAAGCGCCTGTACGAACTGGCGCGCGAGGGCATCGAAGTTAAACGCGAAGCGCGGTCAGTGACCATTCATCAATTTGAATTGTTGGCCATGCGTGGCAATGAACTGGATTTCCGCATCAGCGTCAGCAAGGGCACCTACATTCGCACCTTGCTGGAAGACCTGGCAAAAGCCCTGGGTACCTGCGGCCACATGAGCCGCTTGCGCCGCACCCAGGTGGGCATGCTGCAGCCACCGCTGGTCACCCTGGACGAACTGGAAAAGGCCCCCAACCCGCACGCCTGCCTGTTGCCGCTGGATGACGCCTTGCAGGCATACCCCGAACTGTTGCTGACCGCAGAGCAGGCGCAAGCCCTGATTCACGGCAAACGCATCCTGCGGGAAGAAGAACCGGGCACCTATCGCCTGTATGACCCGGACGCCACCTTTATGGGGCTGGGCGAAGTCCTTAATGGCGGCCAGACGCGGGTGGTTCGGCTGTTTTTGAAAAGCTACGCCCAACAGAAGAAACTATCCCGGCAGGGCAACTAAAGTCGATTAAGGAAGCTTTGATTGAATCTGGCGCGAGCAGATTGTGTGTGAGAAATTGTTCAGCTCAAGGCGCAAACCGTACGCAATAGCAAGGCTATTGCGAAGGTTTGCAACACAGAAATGGACGATTTTACGCCACAAGATGCCGTGTCACGATTCGATCAGAGCTTCCTTAAAAGGGTTCGGATAAGCCCGGCAGCGCCGAAAAAGCACCAAATCACCTGGCAAATCAATTCCTTTCAGGCAGAACTCGGGTTAAAATAGCGACCCTTGGCGAGGGGCCCGCTTGAAGTCGTGCCATGCCATTGCGCGCGCAACAGCCACGCAAGCGATGGCATGGCAGGACCTCAAGTCGTCTTCGCCGACATTCACTTAAGGTTTATTTTGGAGAAAACAGTCATGTTGACTACAGCAGAACGACAGGCAATCATCAACGATTACCAACGCGGTGAGAACGATACCGGATCCCCTGAAGTGCAGGTTGCCCTGCTCACAGCGCGGATTCAGTACCTGACTGACCATTTCAAGACCCACAAGAAAGACCTGCACTCCCGCCGTGGTTTGCTGAAGCTGGTTAACCAGCGCCGCAAACTGCTCAGCTACCTGAAAAAGAAAGATGAGCAGCGGTATAAGGACTTGATCAAGCGTCTTGGCTTGCGTCGTTAATCGATGAAAAAGCCTTGTCTGCAAAAGACAGGACAAGCCGGCAGGGTAACCTCCGGTGGCGGCGCAAGCCGCTGAATCAAAGGCGGCACCTTGCCGCCTTTGACGCGTCTGCCTGTTGCCAAAACCGGCTCACGCACCAGGTGAGGAATTTAAATCAAACGAACATTAGGAAACGAACTGTGGCAAAAATTACGAAACAATTTCAGTACGGACGGCACACCGTCACTTTGGAAACCGGCGAAATCGCCCGCCAGGCCGATGGCGCTGTTCTGGTCACCATGGGGGACACGGTGGTACTGGTCGCCGCGGTTGCCAAAAAGGAAGCCAAACCCGGCCAGCACTTTTTCCCGCTGACCATCAACTATCAGGAAAAAACCTACGCAGCCGGCCGGATCCCCGGTGGGTTTTTCAAGCGTGAAGGTCGACCGAGCGAACGCGAAACACTCATTTCCCGGCTGATTGACCGACCCATCCGGCCACTGTTTCCCAAGGGCTTCATGAACGAAGCGCAAGTGATTGCCACGGTCTTGTCCTACAGCGAAGACATTGACTCTGACATTCCGGCCATGATTGGCGCCTCTGCGGCATTGAGCCTGACCGGCGCACCATTTTCCGGCCCCATTGCCGGTGCCCGCGTGGGCTACAAGGACGGTGAGTACCTGCTCAACCCGACCCTGGAAGACCTGCAGGAATCCGATCTCGACCTAGTGGTGGCCGGTACCGAAAACGCCGTGCTGATGGTGGAGTCCGAAGCCAAAGAGCTGCCCGAAGATGTCATGCTCGGCGCGGTGACTTTTGGCCACGAACAGATGCAACCGGTTATCCAGGCCATCAAGGAACTGAAAGCCGAAGCGGGCAAGCCCGACTGGGGCTGGCAGCCTCCGGCCGTTTCCGAAGAACTCAAACAAGCCATTGCCGAAAAATTCGCCGACAAGATCGCCGCAGCTTATGGCATTCACGAGAAGCAAAAGCGCTATGAAACCCTTGGCCAGCTTCGCGATGAAGCCGTGGCCGAATTCGCCGCCGAAGAAGGCGAGCCAACCCCTGACCAGGTCAAGGACATTTTCTCGGCACTGGAAAAACAGATCGTGCGCCAAAAAATCATCGCTGGTGAAAAACGCATTGATGGCCGTGACCTGGACGAAGTGCGTCCCATCAGCATCCGCGTTGGTCTGTTGCCGCGCACCCACGGTTCGGCCCTGTTTACCCGTGGCGAAACCCAGGCGCTGGTGGTGACTACACTGGGTACCGGCCGCGACGCACAGATCACCGACAACATCGAAGGCGAAAGCAAGGACCACTTCATGTTGCATTACAACTTTCCGCCTTACTGCGTGGGTGAAACCGGTTTTATGAGCGGCCCCAAGCGGCGTGAAATCGGCCACGGTCGACTGGCCAAGCGCGCCTTGCTGGCGGTTGTGCCATCCGCCGAGGAATTTCCTTACGTGATTCGCGTGGTGTCTGAAATCACCGAATCCAACGGTTCCAGCTCCATGGCCTCCGTGTGCGGTTCCAGCCTCTCCATGATGGATGCTGGCGTGCCCCTGAAAGCACCGGTTTCCGGCATTGCCATGGGTCTGATCAAGGAAGGCGACAAATTCGCCGTGCTGTCCGACATTCTGGGTGATGAAGATCACCTGGGCGACATGGACTTCAAGGTCGCCGGTACCGCCGACGGCATCACGGCCTTGCAAATGGACATCAAAATCGAAGGCATCAATGAGCAGATCATGCGCCAGGCACTGGATCAGGCCAAAGGTGGCCGTGATTTCATCCTCGGGGAAATGGAACAGGTGCTACCCTCCTACCGCAAGGAAATGTCTGAATACGCGCCGCGTTTGTTGACCATCAAGGTCAAGCCGGACAAGATCCGCGACATTATTGGTAAAGGTGGCGCCACCATTCGCCAGATCACCGAAGAAACTGGCACCACCATCGACATCAGCGATGACGGTACCGTGGTGATCGCTTCCACCAACAAGGAAGCGGCCGAAGACGCGCGCCAGCGCATTGAAGACCTGACCGCCGATGTGGAAGTGGGCGCCACCTACGAAGGCAAAGTGGTCAAGATCATGGACTTCGGCGCTTTTGTGAACCTGCTGCCGGGCAAGGATGGCATGGTGCACATTTCACAGATTTCCAATGAGCGCGTGGCCAAAGTTACCGACAAGCTGACCGAAGGCGACGTGGTGAAAGTCAAAGTGCTGGAAATCGACAAGCAAGGCCGTATCCGCCTCAGCATGAAGGCCTTGTTGAACGAAGAAACCCCGGCAGAATAAAGCCGCACACCAGTACCATTTTGGTGAGAGAAATAAAAAACCCGCTCAATGGAGCGGGCTTTTAAATGCCTGATTGGTAATGAACGGTGGGCGAGAGTTACCGTTTTATTGCCGTTGTAATTCTGAAGCTGCCTTGGCCTTTTCAGGCTCAATGCTTCTTGCGGGCTTTTCCCTTGAAGGCTTTGTGGGATTTTTTCTTGCCCTTGAAGCGTGGTCCTTTGGGGCCGTGGCCGTCATCGGCGAAACCGCGCCCTTCGCTGTGCCATTGTGCCAGTGGCGCGATCAGGCTTTTGCGGCCGGCGATGCGGGCTTTTTTCAAGGTGGAGAGCACTTCCTTGGGCATGTCAGCCGGCAAATCCACGGTGGTGAATGCGTCGTGAATGTCAATGTGGCCGATGTATTTCGAGTCCATGCCAATTTCATTGGCAATCATGCCGACTATATTGGCCGGTTTGACGCCGTGTTGATGGCCGGCATTGAGGGCAAACCGCTGCATGGCAATTTCCGGGTGTTCATGCAGTGGTCGCGCTTCGGTGTCGAGCTCGAAGCGACTGGCCCGGGCACCCCGAGCGGCTTTGCGGCCTGATGGGGTGAAACCGGCGGTGGCGCGATCTTCGGCCTCGGCCGTTTTCTCATCCACCAGTTTGACGCCACTGTTACCTTGCGCCAGATAGGCCAGGGCAGCGGCAATCTGGGCCGGATCGGTGTCGGTTTCTGCCTGGAACTCACGCACCAGTTGTTGCTGAATTCCCAGGTCTGCACTGGCCAGGGTATCGGCAATGCGTTCCTTGAATTTGGTCATTCGCTGTACCTTGACATCGGCCACGGTGGGCATTTTCATGGGGGTAATGCGCTGTTTGGTGACGCGTTCAATATCGCGCAACAGGCGCTGTTCACGGCGGGCCACAAACAGGATGGCCTGACCGGAACGGCCGGCACGGCCGGTGCGGCCAATGCGATGAACATACGACTCCACGTCATGGGGAATGTCATAGTTGATCACGTGGCTGATGCGGTCCACGTCCAGTCCCCGGGCCACCACATCGGTGCCCACCAGAATATCGATCTGACCTTTTTTGAGCTGGTTCACCAGTTTTTCACGTTGCTTTTGTGGCACGTCGCCACTCAGGGCTTCGGCGGCGAAGCCGCGCGCCTTGAGTTTTTCGGCCAGTTCTTCGGTGGCCATTTTGGTGCGGACAAAAACCAGCGCCGCGTCAAAGTCCTCGGTTTCCAGCAGGCGGGTCAGTGCGTCCAGCTTGTGCAAACCACTCACCAGCCAGTAGCGCTGTTCGATGTTCTTGGCCGTGGTGGTTTTGCTGGCGACTTTGATGTCCAGCGGGTTGTAGAGGTGGTTGACCGCCACTTTTTTGACCGCCGGCGGCATGGTGGCGGAGAATAAGGCAATCTGGCGATCTTTTGGCGTGTGACCAAGAATCCAGTCCACGTCATCAATAAACCCCATGCGCAGCATTTCATCGGCTTCATCCAACACCAGGGTGCGTAGATTATCCAGTTTCAGGGTGCCTCGGCGCATGTGATCCATGACGCGGCCGGGTGTTCCCACCACCACCTGGACGCCGCGTTTGAGCTGCCGCAGTTGCGGGGTAAAGCTTTGTCCGCCATAAATGGGCAGGACATGAAAATCGGGCACATGCCGGGCATAGGTCTGGAAGGCCTCGGCCACCTGAATGGCCAGCTCACGCGTTGGCGTCAATACCAGGACCTGCACGCTTTTCTGGTCGGGATCCAGCCGCGACAGGATGGGCAAGGCAAAGGCAGCGGTTTTGCCCGTGCCGGTTTGTGCCTGCCCCAGCACGTCCCGTCCACTCAGAATGGCGGGGATGGCTTGTTGCTGAATCGGTGAAGGTTGTTCGTAACCGCTATCGGTGATGGCTTTCAACAAGGCCGGCTTCAGGCCAAGTTCATCAAAAGAGGGGGTGCTGCCGGTAGTTTCCCGGGTGACTGGCGGGGCGGAGTTTTTAGCGGTTTGTTCCGCTTTTGTGCTTTCTGTGTCCATGGTTTTCCTTATGTGTAGAGTGTGCGCGGGGCGCAGGTGCCATCGGTGAGAGGCTAAATCATCAGACAGGAAACCACATTGCGGCAGTAGCCGTTACGTTTCCTGCTGGAATCATGCGTGAGCGGGTTGTTTTTGGCGGGATAAATCAGGAAAAACCGTGGAAGTCATGACGCCGGCAAAGGGTCATAAAAGCATGTCACCAGTAGGGCATGCGGTGTCTCTTAAGGAAGCTCTGATCGAATCGTGAACTCGCCTCTCATACCTGAAATGTCCGATCACTGTGTTGAAGTCCTTGCCAATAGCCCGCTATTGGCTGCGAACTTCGCCTTGTCCTCGTACATTTCAAGCACAACCTGCTTCGTCCAGATTCAATCAGAGCTTCCTTAACGATTCAACGGCAAACAAGCCGGTTTGTTGCATGGGCGTGCATGATAACCGATTTAGCCGGTTTCAGGGAAAATTCCGGCGCCGGTTTGGGTGCGACATAAAAGTGCCCCATAAAAAAAGGAGCCATGGCGGCCCCTTTTCCAGTCCTTCCCGGTTAACACGACTTCAACAATGGTCGCGGTGTTATTCGCCCTGCCGGTGTTCCACGGTGACGTCTGTGTAAATGCCGCCGCGCACGTTGAACTCCATGCGCAGTTTCATCCAGCGGGGATCCAGGGCTTGGACAAGGTCATCGAGAATTTCATTGGTGACGGCTTCGTGGAAAGCGCCCTTGTCACGGAAGGACCAGACATACAGTTTCAGGGATTTCAGTTCCACGCACAGTTGATCCGGGGTGTAATCCAGATACAGGGTGGCAAAATCCGGCTGGCCCGTCTTGGGACACAAGCAGGTAAACTCGGGAACCCGGATAGAAATCACGTAATCGCGATGCGGTTGGGGATTGACAAAAGTTTCGAGTTCTTTGCTTGGTTTTGTGCTCATTAGCGATTATCCTTGTGCGTTAGTTCGGCCTGCCAAACGCAGGCTGGTCAATAAGGGCGCACCTTACCCAAAAGCGCTCCGTGAAGCAAGCAAAACCACGGTTTCCATGAGATTATCAAAAATAAAACTGGCCGGATTCAAGTCCTTTGTTGATCCCACCGATGTGTACCTGCCCAGCAACCTGATTGGCGTGGTTGGCCCCAATGGCTGTGGCAAATCCAATATCATTGACGCGGTGCGCTGGGTGATGGGCGAAACCAGCGCCAAAATGTTACGCGGCGCGTCCATGACCGATGTCATTTTTTCCGGTTCTTCAACCCGCAAGCCCGTGGGCAGCGCCATGGTTGAGCTGGTGTTCGACAATTCCGATGGCACCATAAAGGGCGAATTTGCCAAATACAACGAAATCTCCGTCAAGCGTCAGGTCACGCGTGATGGCCAGTCCAGCTATTTCCTCAATGGCAGCAAATGCCGCAAGAAAGACATTGTCGACCTGTTTCTGGGCACTGGCCTGGGGCCTCGCAGTTACGCCATCATCGAACAGGGGATGATCTCTCGGGTGGTGGAATCAAGGCCGGAAGAGTTACGGGCCTATATCGAAGAAGCGGCTGGCATTTCCCGTTACCGCGAACGGCGCCGAGAAACCGAAAACCGCATTCGCCATACCCGAGAAAACCTGGAACGGCTGGACGACGTGCGGGCGGAATTGGGCAAACGCTTGCTGCACCTTCAGCGTCAGGCCAAAAATGCCGAGCGTTATACGGAACTGAAAGAGCAGTTCCGGCACCTCGAAGCCCAGTTACTGGCGCTGCGCTGGCGTGAATGGCATCAACAGGCCGAAGCCCGGGGCCAAAAGGTTCAGGAAATGGAAACTGCGCTGGAGGCAATCAAAACCCGCCTCACCAGC